>JALGUI010000123.1 GCA_029820915.1 Candidatus Zipacnadia bacterium
GGCGCTGCGGCTGATCACTGAGGCGCACGGCTACCACTGGCGCATGGACGGCAACGTCTACGTTGTCAGCGCCGAGCCCGCCCGCGCGCCGGAGGGCCCGGAAGCACAGCCGCCGGAGGATAGCGTGGCGCCCGCCGTGCCCCCGCCCCCGGAGCCTGGCTTCGGCGAGCCCCCCGCGCCGGTGGTCGCGCAGCCAGAGATCATCGTCGAGTTGATCCCGCTGTCCTGGGCCGGTGCCGCGCATGTCGCCGCAATGTTCGGCGGCGCGGTGGCGTCGAGCCCGGCCGGCTTCTATCCGCGGTCATCGCGAAGCCCGGCCGGCTTCTATCCGCGGTCATCGCGAGGCCTGGCCCACACGGCGAGCAGCCCGCGTTCCTTCAGCAGCCTGGGCGGCATGAGCACGCCCTCGGGCCGGGGTGGGTCCTACGGCCTGCCGCAGTTCGAGGATGCGGGTGGCGGCATGGGCGGCGGCGGTGAGTTGGGCGGTGGCTTCGGCGGCGGCCTGGGCAGCCAGACGACGACCGGCACCTCCGGTAGGACGACTACGGGCACGGGCGGCACCATCACCCTGCCGGGCGAGATGGAGGCCCCGGTCGCGATTATGAGCCACAACGCCTTGCTGGTGCGCGGCACACGTGAGGAGATCGACGAGTTCCGCGAGATGCTCGACCTGCTGGACATGCCCGCCAAGCAGGTTGAGATCTCGACCAAGTGGATCGACGTCGCCACGAAGGCATCGCGGGCCCTGGGCATCGACTGGTCGGTGACGAACGGGGCGCTCGAGATCTTCAACCTCGGGTTCGCGCCGGGCGAGGCGGCCAACAACGGCCTGCGCTACGGCCGAGGTCGCTGGTGGATGGAGCTCGCCGTGCTGGAGAACAACAGCCAGGCCACGGTCATCAACGAGCCACGTGTCACCTGCATGAACGGGATGCCGGGCACGATCGCCTTCGAGACTGAGATCCCGTACTTCGCCGCGACCATCAGTTACAACCAGTTTGGACAGCGGACCGTGGACTACACGTCGGAATCCGTGGATGTATCGAACGAGCTCTCGGTTGTGCCGCAGATCAACCCCGACGACAGCGTTCAGATGCTGCTTTCGCCGCAGTTGCAGGACCAGGTGGGCACGGTCGAGGGGCCGAACGGGGAGCGCATCCCTATCATCACGACGCAGTACGTGGAGACGATGGTGCGGGTGATGGACGGGGAGACGATCGTCCTCGGAGGCGTGATCCGGAGGGATGAGTCGGTCAACCTGCGCAAGACGCCGCTGCTGGCCGACATCCCGATCATCGGCAAGCTGTTCCAGGCGCGCCGCACGGAGTCGAACGACACGGAGTTGCTGATCTTCGTGACGCCACAGATCGTGCGGGACCAGGCCACTGAGTACTAGACGATAGAGGCGCGTAGGCGCCAGGACAACCCGAACACCCCGGCGAACGGCACACGCTCACTGTGCCGTTCGTCAGTAAGGGGCAGCGGTTGTGCGAGCGGCGATTGAGTTGGTGACTGCCGGGGAGTCGCACGGCCCGTCGGTGACGGCGATCCTGAGCGGGGTGCCGGCCGGTCTGGCGATCACCACCGGTGAGATCGACGCGGACCTGGCGCGGCGGCAGGCGGGCTACGGCCGCGGGGGACGCATGCGCATGGAGCGAGACGTGGTGCGGCTGACCGGGGGCGTGAGGCACGCGCGCACGCTCGGCTCGCCGATCTGCCTGGTGGTCGAGAACCGGGACTGGGAGAACTGGCGGGAGGAGATGGGCGCGGAGGAGGCGGCGCCGAGGTGGACGAGTCAGCGCCGCGTCTCCGTGGCCCGCCCGGGACACGCCGACCTGGCGGGCGGGGCGAAGTTCGGTCACGCTGACATGCGGAACGTCCTCGAGCGGGCGAGCGCGCGGGAGACGGCGGCGCGCGTGGCGGCCGGGGCCGTGTGCCGCAAGCTGCTGGCGGCCCTGGGGGTGTGGGTGCGGTCGCGCACCCTGTCTATCGGCGGCGCTCCGGACGGGGACTTTGACGGCAGCGAGGCGGCATGGGCGGCGGTCGAGGCGTCGGATGTGCGCTGCGGTGACGCGCGGGCGGCGCAGGCGATGCGTGACCGCATCGACGAGGCGACGGAGTCCGGCGACAGCCTGGGCGGCATGATCGAGGTGGTGGCCGAGGGCGTCCCTCCTGGGCTCGGGACTCACGTCAAGTGGGATGGGCGGCTGGACGGGCGACTCGGCCAGGCCATGCTCAGCGTCCCGGCTATCAAGGCGGTCGAGATCGGCGATGGCATGGCGGCCGCGCACCGGCCCGGGTCCGAAGTGCACGACCCGATCGTGCCGGCGGCCGGGGATGGGTGTTGGCCCTTCTCGCGGCCGAGCAACAATGCGGGCGGTATCGAGGGCGGCATGAGCAACGGCGAGCCGATCGTTGTGCGCCTGGCGATGAAGCCGATCCCCACGCTCACCTCCCCTCTACCGTCGGTGGACGTCTCGACGGGCGCGCCGATGGCGGCCCACGCGGAGCGCTCGGATGTGTGCGCGGTGCCGGCGGCGGGCGTCGTCGCGGAGGCGATGATCGGCGTGGTGCTGGCGTCGGCGGCGTGCGAGAAGTTTGGCGGCGACTGCCTAGACGACCTGCTGGCGGCGTACAGGCACTACCTCGATCGCCTGCGCCTGCCGTGGCGAGAGAGGCGGCCCGGGCACGATGCGACTTAGGCCGCCGGCCGACGCTATTGCCATCACGGGCTTCATGGGCACCGGCAAGACGACCGTTGGCCGGCTGCTGGCCGAGCGACTCGGCCTCGAGCACGTGGACACGGACGAGCTGATCGAGGCCGAGGCGGGCGTGTCGATCTCGGAGGTTTTCGCGCGCCGCGGCGAGGCGCACTTCCGGGATCGCGAGGGCGAGGCGCTTGGCCGGGCGCTGAGTGTGAGCGGCCGGGTTGTCAGCACCGGCGGCGGCATGCTGCTGCGCGAGAGGAACCGTGACGCGCTGCGCGAGGCGGGCCCCATCGTGTGCCTGACCGCCTCCCCCGAAGCCATCCTCCGGCGCATATCCAGGGACGACAGCCGCCCCCTGCTCAGGGTTGATGACCCGGCCGGGCGCATCGCCGAACTGCTGGCGGAGCGCCGGCCGGTGTACGAGCAGGCCGACTGCCACGTGGATACCACCGACGCCTTGGGGGATGAGGTCGTTGAGCGAGTGCTGGCGCTGCTTGCCGACGACCCGCGGGCGCGGTGGCACGTCGGGACACGGACGACCGTGCCCGTGGCGATCGAGGGAGCGGCGTACGACATCACCGTCGGGCGAGGGGTGCTGGACGAGGTCGAGACCTCGTATCCGCCGCGCGAGCCTGGAGTGCGGGCGGGGGTCGTGACGACGGAGCGGATCGCACCGCTTCTGGCAGACCGGGTGCGCGCATCGCTGATGGCCGGTGGATGGGACGCGCAGGTGTTCGTGGTGCTCGACGGTGAGGGGAGCAAGTCGCTGGACGTGGCCGGCCGTTTGTGGGAGCAGATGGCCGAGGCGGGCCTTGACCGAGGCAGCACGGTCTTCGCGCTTGGGGGAGGCGTGGTCGGTGACCTGGCCGGCTTCGTGGCCGCGACCTACATGCGGGGCATCGATCTGGTGCACCTGCCGACGACTCTGCTGGCGCAGGTTGACAGCAGCATCGGAGGCAAGACCGGGATCGACCTGAGCGCGGGGAAGAACCTCGTCGGGGCGTTCCACCAGCCGCGGGCGGTCTTCAGCGACATCGATACGCTTGCCACACTGCCGGCGGAGGAGATGCGCTCGGGGCTGGGGGAGATCATCAAGCACGCCTGTTGCTTCGACGCGGAGATGTTCGAGTTCATGGAGCGGCGATGCGCGGCGGTGCTTGGCGGTGACGGCGCGACGCTTGAGTACCTGGTGGGCCGCAACTGTCAAATAAAGGCGGAGGTCGTGCGGCAGGACCCGCTGGAGCAGGGACTGCGCGCGGTGCTGAACTACGGGCACACCGTTGGGCACGCCCTCGAGCGGGCCGCCCCCGAGTGGTCGCTACGGCATGGCGAGGTGGTGGGCGCCGGGATCGTGGCGGAGGCCCGGCTGGCGGTGTGGATGGGAATCGCCGAGCCGGAGACGGCTGAGCGGCAGCGGCGGCTCGTCGCGGCCTACGGGCTGCCGACGGCCGTCACGGGAGTTGATGGGGAGGCGGCGCTGCGGGCGCTGGATCGCGACAAGAAGATCGTGGCCGGGCGCTTGCGGCTGCCCCTCGTGCCCGCGGTCGGCAGCTTCCAGATCATCGAAGATGTTGAGATCGATCTGGTGCGCCGGGCCGTGCGCTCGGCGCTGTGCTGAGGACGACGCGCTCATGCAGGCCGGACAGAGCGCTAACTGGGGGCGCAGCCCGGACGAGCGGCTGACGCTGCGGCATGAACTGGAGGCGGACGGCGGCTGGCGCCGGTGGCGGGCAACGGACCGAACCGGCGGCGGGGACGTTCTGCTCAGCAGACTCGACTCCGGCGACAGGAGCGGGACGCAGACCCCCGACGCCGTCGCGGTCGGCGTCGCGGAGGTGGGGAGGCTCCGCCACCCGGCGCTGGCGCGCGTGCTTGGGTGGGGTGCGGACCAGTTCGGACCGTGGGTGGCCGAGGAGCTTGGTGGGGCGAGGCCGCTTGACGACTCGAGGTGTCGGTGGCCGCGTGGCGAACGGCTCGGCGAGTCGTTGCTGCACGTGCTTGAGGCGATCGCCTACCTGCATCGGCATGGGATCGCGCACGGGCGCATCTCGCCGAACACGCTGGTCTCGGACGGGCGCACCATCGTGCTTAGCGGCGCGGCCCTGAGCGGCGGAGGCGAGGCGGCGGGCGCCAAGCACACGGACGTGCTGCAGTGGGCGGAGTTGGCGGCGAAGCTGCTCGACGGGGCCGGGGCCGAGTCGGCGATCAACAGCGGCGTACTGGCGGCGGCGCGGCCCGTGGCGCGCGGAGACGCGCGCGGCGCCGACGCCGCGCGCCTGGCGGAGGCGATCCGGCGCGCAGCCGACAGGCGGGCACCGTCGGCCGGGCGACCGGACGTGCGAGGCGAGCAAGCGGACGGGCCTCGCGGTGCCAGTATCATGACGAAGATTCTGCACTTCCTGGGCAGCGTTCTGTTGGGCGTCCTCACGATGGTGCTCACGGTCGGTGTGGTCGTGGGCGCCGTGGCTCTGGGCGTCATGTGGTTCGTTGACCGGCTCCCGCAGGAGGTGCAGGTGCCGAACGTGGTGGGCCTCACGCAGCAGGAGGCGACGGCGCGTCTGGAGCAGGAGGGCCTGCAGGTCGGCAATGTGCGCCGCGTCTATCGCCAGGACGTCGAGGCGGGTGAGATCGCGGCCACGCTCCCCGAGCCGGGCATGATGGTGCGGCAGGGGCGCGAGACCACGCTGGTAGTGAGCCTCGGCGCCGCGAAGGTGAGTGTGCCGCGCCTCGTGGGACTCGATATGGACGAGGCCGCGAAGGTCGTGGAGGAGGCCGGACTGGGGCTGGTCTCGGCAGGGAAGACGCGCTCACGTGCGCCGCTCGGCGAGATCGTGAAGCAGACCCCTGCGCCCGGCACGAGGGTCGCGCGTGGCGAACGCGTCACCGTGCATCTCAGCGGCGGGTCGGACTTCGGCCTGATCGAGGTGGAACGAGAGGACGAAGAGACCGTCCGCGTTTTCTTTCGGACAATCGCGATCACCGTGCCCCAGGGCGATCCGCTGCAGCGCGTGAAGATCCTCGAGGGCTACGGTGATGAGCTGTCGGCGAGCTACGACCGCCTCCATCGCCCCGGGGACAGGATCAAGTTCGAGACGTACGGCCGCTCGGGCAAGCGGATTGAGGTACTGGTCGAGGGCGAGCGCGCCTACAGGACGCAGCTTTGACGATGACCCCAGCGGGCAGCGGAACCGCGCGATTCTCCGAGGCCGCCACGATACGCGCCGCGCAGCGTGGCGACGGGCGCGCGTTTGACCGCCTCGTCGACTCCCACTACCGCGCCGTCTACAACACCGCCTACCGCATGCTGGGCATCGCCAGCGCCGCGGACGATGCCACACAGGCGAGCTTCCTCCGGGTGTACGAAGCGCTGGGGTCCTTCCGCGGAGATGCGAGCTTCAGCACGTGGCTGTACCGGATCACGATGAACGTGTGCCTGGACGAGCTGAGGCGGCGCAAGAACGAGCCGGCGAGCCTCACCGACGAGGACGAAGAGGGCGAGCCGACGGGCGAGCGCGACCTGCCCGACGAGTCCGACGAGCCGGCGCGCAGCGCCGAGCAGCGCGAGCTGCAGCGGCTGGTGCACGAGGGGATCGGCCGACTGCCGGAGGACTTCCGCACCATCATCGTGCTCTACGACCTCCGCGGGCTGTCGTACCAGGAGATCAGCGAGGTGCTGGGGATACCGCTGGGGACCGTGAAGTCGCGCCTGAATCGCGCGCGCAACGCGCTGCGCGCGGAGATGGCGGGGCACCTGGAACTTTTCGACAGATGAGCCCGTCATACTCGTGGCCACACGCCGGACCCAGTGGCGCACCGAGGCCCCCGAATGACCTGTGAGCAGTGCTGTGACAACCTGACCGATCTCCTCGAAGGCGCTCTGGCGCCGGAGGCGGAGCGCGAGTTGCGCGCTCACGTGGCGCAGTGCGAGGAGTGTGCGCGGGCGCTGGCGCAGATGCAGGCGCTGGTGGCGGCGCTGCACGGCCTGCCGGAGGTCGAGCCGCCGCCCGACCTGCGCGAACGCCTGAGGCGCATCCCGAAGATGGTCACACCCGCGCGGTCGGGTGCGTGGCGACAGGCGCGCTATGTGGTCGCGACGGTGGCGACCGCCGCGGCTGTTCTGCTGGTCTGGACCGGCGTGATGCACTACCGGCCCGAAGTCGGCGAGCGGATGATGCCCGCTCCGGCGCTGCGTGTCGAGGCCCCGGCGGAAGGCGGTGCGGCGACCGACTCACCGTCCCCATCGAGTCCTGCGGCCACCGAGGCGGAGGGCCGATCAGTGGCAGACATCGCTCCGGAGGAGATAGCGGGAGCGGAGCTGTTCGCCGACGAAGCCGCCGTCGCACCGGCGCCCTCGGAGGAGGCGCCGCCCCCCCGGGAGCGCGAGGCGCGAGTGGCCGATGTGGCGCCGTCGCGCGACCGGGTTGTGCGCCCCGCCCCGCGAGTGGCTACAGAGCCGGACGAAGTGCGCGCGGAGACCGTCGAGGGCAGCCATCCGGAGCCTGTCGGCGAACGGGCCTCCGATGCCGCGCCCGGGCCCGATGCGCTG
Organism: Candidatus Zipacnadia bacterium; assembly: GCA_029820915.1. Lineage (GTDB taxonomy): Bacteria > Armatimonadota > Zipacnadia > Zipacnadales > UBA5352 > JALGVA01. The sequence continues at coordinate 7,255 of JALGUI010000123.1, forward strand.
CGGGCGACCGCGGGTGTGCCCCCGCCGCCCGCGCCGGCTGCCGGCGGTGGGTTGATTCCGGCCAGTGCGAGCCGCGGAGCGCTCGGAGCTTCCGGCGCCGCGGGGCCGGCGGGCCCGGCC
>JALGUI010000124.1 GCA_029820915.1 Candidatus Zipacnadia bacterium
CTCGGGGAGCGTCCTTACCTCGCGGGCCAGCACCTTCGACAGCATGGAGATGCCGAGGCCGATGTAGGAGGTGTAGCGCTTGTGCTCCGGGTCGAACTGCCGCTGCCCCATGACGCCGGTTCGCCGGGGATAGCAGCCGGTCATGATGCCGGTATGGGCGGGAACGCTCGACGAGGGCCAGACCGACAGCCCGTTGGCGGTGAAGGCGCCGTTCTGGATGAAGTAGTGGGAGATCGTGGGGAAGTTAGTGCTCATGGTAGTGGAGTAGAGCGACTCGTCCTCGAGCCCCGCCATCAGCAGGTCCCGAGCCTGCATCAGGTTGGCGCCATCACAGACAACGACGCATACGAAGCCGCCCGGCGCCGGCAGTTCGGCTCGGTCGCCGAAGAAGCGCACGGTCGCCAGGGCACCGTACACGTAGTAGAGCCCGAGCGTGACGGCGGCGAGGACGCTCACAAGCAGGGCGGCGTGACGGCGGCGAGGACGCTCACAAGCAGGGCGCGCAGGGAGTTGAGGGCTCTGAACCGGGCTCGGGGCCAGAAGCGCAGGATGCACCAGATGAGGAGGCAGAGTCCCGCCGTCAGCAGGAAGAGCGGGAGAAGCGCCAGCAGCCCGGCCACTCCGGTGCCACTGAGCAAGGCGAAGACCAGCGATGACAGCAGCAGTACCGCCCAGGACACGAGCAGCCATCCGGCGCGTGGGCGCGGAGGTCGGCCGGGGTCACTCATGTCTGTCACCCCTGACGATGTGAAGTACCGGCCTCGGTGACGACTCCCGAGAGCCGCGTACCACCGGCTCTCGACCTACGGCGCGACGATGGCGCGCAGCATGTCGCCCGGGCGCGCGGCGGTGGCCTCGATCGCCTCGACGGTCTGGTCGAGGGTGAACTCGTGCACCGGCAGGGAGCCGACGTCCACCGCGCCCGTGGCGATCAGCTCGATGGCCTCGTCGAGGGTGTCGCGCGAGCGCCGCGAGAACATGACCGTCAGCTCGCGGCGCCGCGGCACGGTCGAGTCGAAGGTCACCTGGTCCGGGTGCGGGATGCCGACCACCACGACCCTCCCGGCGGGCCGGGCGAGTCGCATCGCCTGCTCCACGGCCTCGTTGTCGCCCGAACACTCGAACACGATGTCCGCCTCGACGCCTGCGTCCACAAGCTCCTCATGTGAGGCGACCACCGGCTCGGCGCCGAGGCCGCGCGGCCACCCTCGCCGCCCCTCGATCGGCTCGGCGAGGGCGATGTCCTCGACGCCCCGCGCCCTCAGCACCAGCAGCACGGACATGCCGATGGTGCCCGCGCCGAGGACGGCGACGCGCTCACCGTGAGCGGCTCCGGACAGCCGCACCGCGTGAATGCCGACGCCGAGCGGCTCGATGAGTGCGCCCTCGATGTCGCTGACCCCGTCCGGCAGCGGGCGCACGCTGAAGGCCGGGCAGGCGATGTACTCGGCCAGCGCGCCGTCGCGCTGCGGAAAGCTGGGGAAGACGATGTTGCGGCACAGGTTCTCGTGCCCGGCCCGGCACAGATCGCACTCCCCGCAGTGCCAGCTCGGCTCGACCGCCACGCGCGTGCCGACCGGCGGCCCCGCAACGCCCTCGCTCAGCGCCGCGATCTCACCCGAGAACTCGTGGCCCTGGATCATGGGGTGGTCGGGCACCACGCCGCTCGCGTGCCCGTCCTGGTACAGGCGCAGGTCGGACGGGCAGATCGCTACCGCCCGCACGCGCACCAGCACTTCGCCGGGCCCGGCCTCGGGCGTCGGCACGTCGTCAATGCGCACGTCCCCCGCGCCATGCAGTCGCGCCGCTCTCATCGCCAACCATCTCCCGTGGTCATCCGCCGGCGAGTGGGCCGGCAGGGAACGCCCCCGACATGTTCGCCCGGCACGGCTCCAGACCTCTCCGCGAGGCGTCGAGGGACTCAGGGCACGGGCTCGGCGCGCACCATGGCGCGGATGGTGACCGGGGCGCCGGCCGTGACCTGGATCGTCTGCCGAAAGCGGCCGTTGTGCCAGACCTTGACGGCGCACTCGCCCGAGAACGCGGAGCCCTCGTCCACGACCAGGAAGCCGCCCTGCTCCGAGTTCGCCCAGCCGGCGGGCCGACCGGCCGCGTCCCGCTCCTCGAAGCCACCATTGGCCAGCTCGGCGCCCTCGACGCTGACGTCGTCGAAGTAGACCCACAGGGGGATGTAGTCGCCTTCGGTCGCGCTCATGTGCCCCTGTCCCATGAGCTGCATCTCAACCGCGCCGTCGGCGTCAGGCACGAAGCTGTACTCGAACTCGCGCCACTCGTCGGACGGCAGGTCGTCGGTGTCGCCGGTCAGGCGCACGCCCGACGGCTTCGCCCAGGTGGCGACCTCCGAGCCGCGGTCGGGCTTCATGGTGAGCGGCGGCTCGCCGAGGCCCTGCACGTCGATGCGGGCCTGCGCCGGGATGCCGCCGTTGAAGGTCACGTCGCCGAAGGCGGCCAGCCACAGCAGCCCACCTCGCCGGACCTCCCAGGTGTGCGCGCGGGAGCCGCGCCACATCACCCACAGGTCGCCGGCGGGCTTGCGCACGCTGAGGTTGAAGAGCAGGCGTGGATGAGTGGCGGGGTCAACGCCGAGCGACGCGAGCGGGATGCGCCACTCCGCGTGCCACTCGTCCTGCTTCACGATGCTCGCGGCGTACCGCACGCCCTGCATGGCCCGCTCGACGAGAGCCCGCGGCGCGCCCGCCTCGTCGCTGCTCTCGGCGTGGCCGTTCGGGTAGCCGCGCAGCACCAGGATGTCGCCGATCTGCGTCCCTGTGACCGGCGCCAGCGCGATCTCCACCGCGTCATCCTGGCCCCAGCGCTGACCGTGGCCGACGCCCTCTTCGGCATCGACAGTGTTGACGAAGGCCACGTAGAGGTGCTCGTCATCGACCTCAACCCAGGCGGTGCTGGGCAGCGGCGACTGCGAGCCATCGACCAACTGGAGCAGTTGCGCCTGCGGGCGCGAGCCGTCGGCGTCCCACTCCGCGTCGGAGACCTCGCCGTCGATGGTGATCGGCCCCGCGACGCGCCGCACCGGGAGGACCGGCACCGCGGTCATCGTCCGCTCCTGCTCGGCCTGGATGAGCCACCGCGGCCGCCAGCCCTCGGGCGGGGGCTCGGGCGTGACCGGCCATGAGGCCCGCGTCTCGTCCTCGTACAGGCCGATCTCCTCCAGCGGAATCGGCTCGAAGCCGATGGCCAGGGCGGGGGCGCCATCGCGCAGGTGGAAGTCGCCGGCGGCGAGGTCCACGAAGCCCGGATCGCCGTCGTCCCAGTTGTCCGCGATGGTGACCCACTCGTCCGCCACGCCGCGACTCACCGACAGCCACTGCCCCGCGCCCACCGAGATGTTACGCTCGATGCGGCAGAACCACGGCGCACCCACCGGGTCGCGTTCAGGCGAGAGGAAGTCGGCCAGGTGAGGGTACTTCGTCCAGGGCGGCTCGGTATAGGGCACCTGCTCGAGGGTGCGGAGCAGCGTCGTGCTGGGCCTGCCGGTGCGCGTGTCGATGGCGGTGACCGTGCCGTCGGGGTGCCGGGTGTAGGTCCACCACTGCAGCCCGCGATCGCTCAGGGCTACGCCGAGCTTGCAGTCGGCGAAGATGTTGTTCTCGACGATGTTGTCGGGCCCACCGCAGATCGACACGCCGCGCCCGCACAGGTAGCACACATTGCCCACGAAGGTGGTGCCGGACACCGCGTCGTCGAGATGCACCACGTTCACCGAGGTGGGGCTGCCCTCGAGCGAGTCGTTGATGTGGTGAATGTAGTTGTGGCGGATGACGTTGCCGCGGTAGGTCCAGTTGCGGCCCGTGTAGAACACGCCGCCCTCGCTGGTCTCGGTGTGGCACCAGTAGATCTCGTTGAAATCCATCACGTGATCGTTGCCGCGGTACCATACCGCGGAGTGCGGCTCGTGGTGGATCAGGTTGTGCGAGGCGCGGCAGCCGACGCCGCGCAGGCTGAGCGGCCCGGCGTGCGTGCGCTTGATGACGCTGGTGTGGTGGATGTGGTTGTTCTCGGCGAAGTGCCCGGCGGGTTCGAGCGTCTGGCGGTCGCCGCCGGACATCTGCACCCCGCCGTAGCCGGTGTGGTGGATGTCGCAGCCGATGACGCCGTGGTCGGTGCCGCCCGCGATCTCGACGGCGTGGCGGCCGGTGTTGCGGATCTCGCAGCCGACCACGCGGCAGCCGGTTCCGTTGCGTATGGCGACCGCATCGAGTCGGCCGCACTCAATGGTCAGCCCGCGCAGTGTCACGTGCGACGCCCCGTCCATGGTGACGATCGGCTCGGTGAGCGCTGAAACCGCGACCTCCGCCTCGTCGAGCGGCGCCGGTGGCCAGAAGTAGAGCGCGTCCGTGGCCCGGTCGAGGAACCACTCGCCGGGCATGTCCAGCTCCTCAAGCACGTTGAAGGCGAAGAAACGCTTGGCGCCCCAGGTGTCGAGGCCGTAGTGCAGCGGCACCGCGAACGTGATCTGCTTCGCCTGCGTGTCGATCGCGCCGACCCGCACGTCGGTGCACAGGTAGGCGCGCGCCCAGTAGCCCTCGAGCCAGACGCCGTCCTCGACGCGCCAGCGCCCAGGCCGCTCGCCGGTGTAGCTGAAGACGCCGGGGCGCTCAGGGCCCTCGCGGTCGCGCAGGCCGGAACCGGAGTCCACGATCTCGTCGAAGTGCGCGAAGCCGTCGTTCGGCCAGCGGGCAAGCTGCATGCGCTCGCCCGCCATGAAGACCTCAAGCAGCACGGGGTGCTCGCCCGTGAAGCCGCGGAAGCGGTCGGGCAGCGCAGCGACATCGCCCGGGATGCCGAGCGCGCGCAGGTCCGCCTGCAGGACCTGGCCGCGGGCCTCGGGTACCAGGCGGTCGAGGATCGCGGCGTCGGTGACAGGCGCGAAGGCGTCGGCGGGGACGGGACGGCCAGCGCTGAGGGTGACGTCCTCGTCGGCGTATGCGCGGAAGACGACCGGCGATCCCTCAGCGCCGGCGTCGTCGGCGCCGAGCGCAAGCGGCGCGTCCAGGTAGTAGGTCCCGCCGCGCAGCCAGACGGTAACGCCGCCGTCGGGCAGGCCTCCGGCGGCCTTCATCGCGCGCACGGCCTGTGCGGCGCGGTGGGGCGTGGCGAAGGGCGCCTCGGCGGTGCCGGGGCCGTCATCCGAGCCATCGGTCGCGACGAACAGCTCGGTCGCGGCGTGGGCGGCAGTGCCGCAGATGACGAGAACGGCGAGCATGCAGGTGGCTGCTCTCATGGTGGTCGCCTCGGTTCGGTCCCTGGCACTGTCGCGCGCGTTCGGCACGGGGCGGCAACGGCCGGGCGGCGTGGGAACGCCGCCCCTCCTGACGGCGGACGGCAACGGCAACGGCGACGGCGAACGACCGGGCGGCGCGGGAGTACCGCCTCTTCTGACGGCGGACGGCAACGGCCACGGCGAACGAGCGGGCGGGCCAGATGCGAAGCACCTGCCATAGGCCCGGAGGTCGCTGGCCCGACCTTAGAGGGAATCTGCTGCGCAAGGGTCCGACCCCTCAAAGCGGCAACGGCAACGCCCCGAACGCCGAACGGCAACGATGACGACAACGACCGGGCGGCGTGGGAACGCCGCCCCTCCTGAAGGCAACGCCGCCCCTCCTGTCGGCGCGCCGCAGGGGCGCTGCCGTTGCCGTGTGCCGCCAACGCCCCCGTTGGCGGATGCAGTGTGCCGTCCGCCATCGGCATCCCCTGCGACGCGCCCGCGATCTGGACGACAGGCGCCCCGGCCTCTCGTCATCCGCGCGGGCGGCTCCCATCGCCAGCGACGCCACCGCCACCCACGGCCATGCCCATCGCAGCACCATCGACTGCACCGCCCTCGCTCAATTCGCCTGCGGCTTACCCTCGGCTCGTAGGGTTTGACGCGCGGGCCACTCTCTCCTTCCCGCCGCTGGAGGCAGGACAGGCCGGCTCGGGCGGCGAACCGCGCGGCGGCTGTCGGACAGTCCGGCCGGGCAGAGGTGCAGGCGGATGTCGGCTGCTTCGTCCGAACCGGGCGGCGGTCACGTCGAGGCGCCCGCCTCGTCGTCTGCCTCCGAGCCGGCCGCGCGGCGCGCCGCGACGCTGCGGGCGGTGCTCGTGGCCATCGTCCTCTCGCTGCTGGCGGCCGCCTGGACGAAGCAGGCGGAGCTGGTCACGCTCACCAGCCAGATCTCGGAGAGCACGCCACCCATCGCGTCCATCCTGTGCCTGTTCCTGCTTCCCGGCCTGGCGGCGGCGCTCACCAGGCTGGCGTCCTCGCTCGACGCGGGCGGTCACCGGCGGCCGGCGGAGCTGTGCCGCCGCCTCAGGCTCACCCACGGCGAGACGCTCGTGGTCTTCGTGTTCGTGGCCATCACGGCGGCGATGCCCGGCGTCGGGCTGTTCCGCCAGGTCATGCCCAACCTGATGGTCACGCAGTACTTCGGCCTGCCCTCCGACCACCTCGAGGAGATGGCGCGGACCATCCCGCGGCAGTGGGCGCCGACCGACGCGGAGGTCGCGCGCGTGTTCTGGGAGGGCAGCGATGTCGCCCTGCCGAGCCTCGGCGTCGAGCACGTGCCCGTGGTCGGCCCGATCGTGGAGAGCGTCTTCCGCTTCGTTGCGGGCGCCACGCTGGTGCCGTGGCGGCACTGGCTCACCCCGATCGTGGTCTGGACGGTCTACCTCAGCGCCTACTTCATCGCCGCCTTCTGCCTGGTGCTGCTGTTTCGCCGCGCGTGGGAGGAGGACGAGCACCTCAACTTCCCGGTCTCGAACTTCCCCGTCGAGATGATCGAGCCCGAGCGCAGCCAGTTCTCCGCCATCGACTTCTTCCGCGACCCGGTGGTGTGGACCGGCCTGCTCGCGGCAGTGGCCTACAACGTCTCCAACGCGGTGCACGTCTTCAATCCCGGGCTGCCGGCGCTGGGTATCTCGTATCCGCTCGGGCGGCTCTTCACCGAGTCGCCCTGGAACGCCATGCGCGGCCTCGCCATCTACTACAAGCCCGAGATCCTGGGCGTCGGCTACCTGGTGCCCTCGGACGTCCTGCTCTCCATCTGGTTCTTCACGCTGCTGAGCTGGCTGGTGCGCCCCCTGGCGAGGACGGTCGGCTACGGCCCGCCCGGCTTCCCGTTCGTGACCCAGCAGGCCATGGGCGCCTTCCTGCTGCTCGGGGGCTTCTTCATCTACCTGGCCCGACACCGCCTGGTGGAGGTGGCCCGCAGGGGCCTGTTCGGCGGTCCGGGCGCCGATGACCGCGACGAGCCCCTGAGTCCCCGCTGGACGCTGCTCGGCGCCGGGCTCGGGCTGGCCGTGGTCATCGGAATGCCCATCGTCTTCGGAGTCGTCTGGTGGGTCTCGCTGCTGTACTTCGGCATCATGGTCATGGTGCTCATCGTCTACTGCCGCAACCGCGCCGAGATGGGCTTCCCCATCGTGTGGGGCTACCCGCTCTATCAGCAGCGCGCGGTCATGGTGGAGTTCCTGGGCAGCAGGCCCTTCGT
>JALGUI010000125.1 GCA_029820915.1 Candidatus Zipacnadia bacterium
TCAGCTCCGCCTGCCTGCTGCAGATACACCCCTTCTCGCCCCAGGGCGTCACGCTGACCACCGCCTTCTACCCGGAGGCCGAGAGCCGCGGCCCCTACCTGGCCGCCACGACCGGCAGCGCGACTGAGGCCACCATCCTGACGGTCCTGGTCCCGCGCCCGCACCTGGAGCTGATCATCAACCCCGGCTTCGAGAGTGGCATAGTCGGCTGGACGCCGCGCACCGCCGAGGGCCAGCGCCCCAACCACGTCATCGACACCGAGGTGGCCCACTCGGGAGGGGCCTCGGCGCGCATCGACGACAACGGCTACTACTACTCGCGCCCCTTCACCCTCCCACCGGGCACGACGTTCACCGCCCGCTGGTGGGGCAAGTGCGCCGGGACCGGCGCGCACGCGATCCTCTACCACTCGGCCGACGGCCAGAGCGTCGGGCGCACCCAATGCCCGGGCCCGACCACCGGCGAGTGGGAGCTGTTCGAGGTGACCGACACCGTGCCCGAGGGCGCCACGCAGACCCGGCTGGCGCTGCAGATGTTCGGCGAGGGCCAGTGCTGGTACGATGATGTCGAGATCGTCGTGGACATCGAGCAGCCCGACGCTGAGCCCGCCCGCGTGCAGGCCCTCGACGATGGCGCTACCGGCGCGGTGGTCGAGGTGGACGGCGTCACCCACGCCATGGTGTGCACTGGCGACGAGCCGGTGGCGGTCGAGGTGGCCGGCCACACCATCGCGACCGACGCCGAGATCGCGGTCGTCAGCTTCACGCCCGACGGCCCGCGGGCATTCATGCTGCGCGGCTCGGCGCTCACCGTGGACGGCCGGCCACTCGCGCCAGTCGCGGGCGAGTGGCGGGAGGGCCCGGCCTGGTGACCGTAGCGCCGGCGGGGCGGCGCGGGCCTGGGGTGAGGGCGGAGGGGGTTGGCGGCGCTTCAGGAGAGGGCGAGACAAGGTGCGGAGATCCTGGGCTGACTGGACCGTGGGTGCGCAGATACTCGGCCCCGGGCCGCAGGGATCGTTCGACGACATCGCGGTCAAGGACCCCAGCATTGTCTACTGGTCCGGGAGCCGGCACCTGTTCTACACCGCGGTAGGGCGCGAGGGCGCGTCAACAGGGTACGTGTCGGCTCCCGGCGTCGAGGAACTGCAGGCAGCGCCGCGCCATCAGCTCAGCCAGATCCGGGGCAGGCGAAGCCGATACGCCTGCGCCCCCCAGGTCTTCTTCTTCCGCCCACAGAGCACGTGGTACCTGATCTGCCAGACGGAGGACGCCGGCTATCAGCCCGTCTACTCGACGACCCGGAGCATCGACGATCCCACATCGTGGGCCGACCCGCGGCCGCTCGTGGCAAAGCAAGACGCGGCGAAGTGGATTGACTTCTGGATCATCTGTGATGCCGCCACGGCCTACCTCTTCTACACGCGAGCGCACGAAGATGTCTACGTCATGACGACGGACGTTGACCGCTTCCCGGTTGGCTTCTCTGACCCGCGGAGGGTCTTCGGCCCCGTGCACGAGGCGGTCCACGTGTACGCGGCGAGTGGCCTCGACGAGTACCACATGCTTTACGAGACGCGGCGCTGCGACGATCGGCGCCGGTACGGCCTGGCCATCGCCGGGAGCCCGTTGGGCCCATGGCGCGACGTCACGCGCGACTTCGCCAGCGGGGACAAGCTGCGCCACCCGAGCGCGTCAGACAGATGGACCGACGAGGTCTCCCACGGCGAGATGATCCGGTCGGGCTGCGATGAGCGTCTGGAGTACGACCCCGCGCGGATCCGCTTCCTGATCCAGGGACTGCCGGCCGATGACCATGCGGGCCCCTATCAGGCGCTCCCGTGGCGGCTCGGCATCATCGAGGCCTGCTGAGTACCGGAGGGCACCGAACTCGTGGCCGCAGGCGTCCCCCTGGACCCGTGGCAGTAGTCGGCTCGCGACGTGCATCGGGGCGATCGCGCGGGCGGGGGGACGGCGCCGCCTCGAAGAGCAGTGATGGTGCCGGAGCCGGGACTCGAACCCGGACGAGGGGTGGCCCCTCAGGGGATTTTAAGTCCCCGGCGTCTGCCAGTTCCGCCACTCCGGCTCACGGCAGCAACGAAGGGTACGAAGGCAACGAAGGCAACGACATCACGACCTCGCGCCCGGCGCTCTGCAGTCCCCTGCGTCGGCCGTTGTCGTTCCCCGGTTGCCGGTTCCCGGTTGCCGGTTCCCGGTTGCCGGTTCCCGGTTCCCGTGCCGTTGAAGACGTTGGAGGCGGCAACCGGACTCGAACCGGTGAATAGCGGTTTTGCAGACCGCCGCCTTAGCCTCTTGGCCATGCCGCCTCTTCGTCATCGCTTCGCCACGCGCCTGCGATGGAGCGGGAGAAGGGATTTGAACCCTCGGCCTTCTGCTTGGCAAGCAGATGCTCTACCCCTGAGCTACTCCCGCATGTCAAGTCTCGTGGAGCGGGAAACGGGAATCGAACCCGCGACCCTCAGCTTGGGAAGCTGATGCTCTACCAACTGAGCTATTCCCGCTCGACACGGCTGTCGCTCGATCAGCCACCGACGTCTCGTCTGGTGGGCGGTGCAGGACTTGAACCTGCGACCTCCTGCGTGTGAAGCAGGCGCTCTTCCGGCTGAGCTAACCGCCCGTACGGCCGCGACGAAGGCGACAGAGGGAACGAAGGCGACGACCGAAACGGCTTACCTCGTCTGTCCTGGCTCGGCGGCCCCGTCGGTGGTTGCAGTTCCCTTCGTTGCCGCCGTGACCTTCGTTGCCTTCTTGTCTGCCGTCTGGTGCCGAGGGCGGGACTCGAACCCGCACAACCAATGAAGGTCACTAGCCCCTCAAGCTAGCGTGTCTGCCAGTTCCACCACCTCGGCCCATACCCGGTGCCGAGTATTATACGGCAGCGGCCGGGCCGAGTCAAGAACAAGGCGAGCGGCTCGCGGGGAGGCGGCAGGCGCTGCATTCGCGGACGCGCCCGCCCCTCCAACCAGCGCTTTCCGCCCGAGTTCGCATCGAGCACCACGTGCTCCCGCCAGCGCCGCCCGTCGCCAGCAAGGGTTCTCCGTCCACCAGACCTTGCCACCGGGGATCTCCGCAATCTGTATCGCCACCCGCCTCCGCGGGGCCGACCCGACAGCCCATCAATGGGCACCAGTATAGCGATACCTGTGTGAGGAGCCGCCAGCCCGTCCGGTCGTGCTCTGGCGGTACCCCGTCGCGGCAACGACAAGGGCCCCGGCTTTCGTCCCAGGGACGAAAGCACGGGGCCCTCGCTGTGCCACCCGTCGGGTGGGAAGTATGCTCCGGTAACGGTGGAGCGCCCGGCTCAGCCTACGCGGCCGGCGACCGCCGTCTCCAACGTTCAGCCTGCGACTCGGGAGAAACTGCGCGCGGCGTCCGGACGGGGCGCTCTGGGCCTCCGGCGGGCCCTCTCTGATGATCGACCCTCCGCGCCTACTTCGCTCCGTCGCCGCCGTTGGTGCGTCCTCGTTGTCTGAGGATCTCCCAGATGAGCACCCCGGCCGCGACCGCCACGTTCAGGCTCTCGGCGCGGCCCGGCATCTCGATTGACGCCCGCAGGTCGGCGCGGCTCGCCACCTCGGCGGGCAGCCCGTTGGCCTCGTTGCCGACCAGCACGAGCGTGCGCGCCGGGTAGCGGATCGCGGTGTGCGGCAAGGCGCCCTCGAGGCACGCCGCGACGGTCTTGACCGCGCGCCCGCAGGCCCACGCCAGCATGTCCTCGACGGAGACGTCGTTGACCGCGGGCAGATGGAAGATCGACCCGGCCGTGGCGCGCACGACCTTCGGATCGTACAGGTCCACGCAGCTCCCGGCGGCGATGAAGCCCGCCGCGGCCGCGGCGTCGGCGGTGCGGAGCAGCGCCCCCAGGTTGCCGGGGTCGCGCACGTCCACCGCCGCCACGAGCAGGTGGGCGTCCGCGGCCAGGTCCTCCAGCCGGCCGTCCGGGATGGTCACCGCGGCGGCCACACCCTCCGGCGCCTGCACCTGGCTGAGGGCCCGGAAGGCCGGTTCGGCCATGTGCAGGACCTCTGCGCCGCCGGCGGCCAACTCAGCGGCCAACTCGGTGGGCCGTCCGCCGGTCACCAACTCCGGGCACAGCGCCACGGTCGCCGGCGCCAGGTCACCCTCGCGCGCTTCCTCGAGGGCGCGGACGCCCTCGACGAGGAACAGGCCGTGGGTGCGGCGGCCCTTGCGGGTCGCCAGCGACCGCAGCCGCTTGACGTGCCGGTTGTGAATGCTCTGGATTATCAAGCTCTTCGCTCGGGGCCGCGTAACCTCGGCCCCGCAGGCGGCTAGGCGGGCATTTGCGCCTTGGCGATCTCGGCCACGGCGGCGAAGCCGGTCGGGTCCTCCATTGCCATCTTGGCCAGCATCTTGCGGTTGATGAGCACGCCGGCCTTCCTGAGCCCGCCCATCAGGCGGCTGTAGTTGGTGCCGTTGGCTCGCGCCGCGGCGTTGATACGGGCGTTCCACAGGCGGCGGAAGCTGCGCTTGCGTGCGCGCCGGTCGCGCCACGCAAAGGCGCCGGCCCGCAACACCGTATCACGGGCCGACCTGTAGAGGCGATGTCTGCCGCCCCATGCGCCCTTGGCGGCCTTCAGCACCTTCTTGTGTCGGCGCCGCCTGACATATCCCGTCGTCACTCGCGCCATCGAATGCTCTTCCCTTCATCGCGGCGGACGGAGGGCCCGTCGCGGGCTCTGACCTGCTGGCGATCACCCGCCCCGGGCGTCGCGTTTGCTAGTCGTAGGGCAGCAGTGTCTCGATCTTCCTCCGATCGCCTGGGGCCAGGTCCTTGTCGCGCCGGAGGCGGCGCATCCGCCTGGCGTTCTTCGTGCCGGCCAGATGGTTCTGCGCCTGGCTCTCGTGCATCAGCTTCCCGGAGCCGGTGCGCTTGAAGCGCTTGGCCGCCGACTTCTTGGTCTTCATCTTGGGCACGGCCATCAATCTCCTTCATGTGCGGGCCGCGCGGGCCCGACCTGGTTGGCCAGAGACAACTCGACCGACCGGGGCTCGCCCCGGTCGGCTGGTGGTGAGCGATGCGGCGCGTCCGTCAGTCGGTGGACTTCGGGCGCAGGACCATGGTCATCCGACGCCCTTCCATCCTCGGCGCCTGCTCGACCTCGCTGAACTCCGCGCAGCCGTCGATGAACTTCTGGAGCTGCTCGCGGCCGATTTCCTTGTGGCGCAACTCCGGCCCGCGGAAGATGACGTTGAACTTCACCATGTCGCCCGCGCCCAGGAACCGACAGGCATTGCGCATCTTGAACTGGACGTCATGATCGTCCGTGTTGGGCCGCACACGGATGGTCTTTACCTGCATCTGCCGCGACTTCTTCTTGGACTCCTTGGCCTTCTTCTTCTGCTCGTAGCGGAACTTGCCGTGATCCATGATCCGACACACAGGCGGGTCCGCATTCGGAGCGACCTCTATGAGGTCCAGTCCTCGCTGTTTCGCTTCCTCGAGTGCCTTCTCCGCGGGCATGACGCCGATCTGTTCGCCATCCGGAGAGATGACTCGCACCTGTGGGGCGCGGATGCGCTCATTCACTCGGTAGGACCTGTCTATGTGCCGTCACTCCCTGTACGCGACGCCACTTGGGCGCCGCTGCGCCCGGAATAGGGCCGGAAAGAAGCGTATGCGAGAGCATACAAGAAACCCGCGAGGCGAGTCAAGCACCCTCAGAGCGGGGTGTCAACGCAAAGTAGAAGTGTCCGGTTCTGAGCAAAGTAGAAATGTCCGGTTGCAGGTGCCGCTGTCGTCATGGTCGTTGCCGTGAGGATGTCACCATGCTTGAGGACGCAAAGCATCCTCCAGCGGACTTCGGCGCTTGTCCGGCCGCAGTTGGGGCCTGCACAGGCGACAAACGACGTCGCAAGGCATGTGCGCTCCGGCAGGGACCTGGATCGATGCTGCCCAGCAGTCTTGCGGTTCGCGGCCCGCTGTGATATACTTTCACCTCCCACGACGCGACACGACCGTGCGCCGTGGCTTGCAGTTGCATGAACGGCCGCTTCGCGGTCGGGAGGATACGACATGAAGCCCGACATCCATCCGGCATACGTTGACACGACGGTCACCTGCGCCTGCGGCGAGAGCTTCCAGACGCGCTCGACCAAGCCCGAAATCAAGGTCGAGATCTGCAGTCAGTGCCACCCGTTCTTCACCGGCACGCAGAAGATCGTGGACACCGAGGGACGCGTTGAGAAGTTCATCCGCCGCTACGGACTGCAGGACCAGTACGCCGACACCATCGAGGCTACCAGCAACGACGATTAGCCGCCTTCCCGGACCGTTCATCGTGGCCTCGGCCTGCGTTGGCCGAGGCCCGTTGGTTCCAGGTGCCATGAGCGAAACCGATCACTTCTACGGCGGACAGGCCGTGCTTGAGGGCGTTATGATGCGCTCCAAGACCGCCTACGCGACGGCGGTCAGGCGCATCGACGGCTCCGTCATCGTCGGCGCCCGCAAGCTGCGCACCCTCGGCCAGCGCTTTGGCTGGGCGAAGTTGCCGCTGATTCGCGGCAACGTCGCACTGCTGGACTCGCTCACGCTCGGCCTCGAGTCGCTCAACTTCTCGGGCAACGTCGCGCTCGAGGACGAGGCCCGGCACAGCGCGGCGGACCACGAGCCATCTCGCGCCGAGGAGCGGCCCCCCGAGGTCGCGACCGCCGAGGCGAAGCAGACGAGCCTGGGCGAGAAGGCCCTGTGGCTGACCATGGTTCCCGCCCTCGCGCTGGGCGTCGGCCTGTTCGTGCTGCTGCCCGCCTGGGCGGTGGACTGGTTCCTCGGCGCGGGGCAGGCCACCGTGAGCGACGCCTTCGGCGAGGTGTTCGTGCGCAATCTCGTTGAGGGCCTCATTCGCCTCGTAATCATCGTGGGCTACATCGGCGGCATCTCGTTCATCCCGTACATCCGTCGCGTCTTCGCATACCACGGCGCCGAGCACGCCACCATCAACGCGTTCGAGGACACGGGCGAGGTCGGCGTGGATGACGCCGTGTCGCACAGTCCGCTGCACCCGCGCTGCGGCACGGCCTTCCTGCTCGTGGTGATCGTGGTCAAGATCCTGGCCAACTGCTTCCTGGGCTGGCCGACGCTGTGGCTGCGGCTGCTGCTCCGACTGGCGGTGTTGCCGCCGATCGCGGGTATCGCCTACGAGGTCATCCGCTACGCCGGCCGGCACCGCGGCAGTGTGCTGTCGCGCGTCCTGGCCGCGCCCGGCCTGGTCATGCAGAAGCTGACCACCCGCCGGCCCGCGCGCGATCAGGTTGAGGTCGCCATCTACGCGCTCGCGACCGTGGCGCCCGAGGTGGACCTGCCCGCAGACCTCCCGGAGCCCGAGCGCGTAGACATCGGCAGCGGTGGCCGGATCATCCGCCAACCCGAGCCCACGCCTGAAGCCGCCGCCGACGGCTGAGGCACTGAGTCGGGCCGGCGGTCCGACTACGCGGGCACGAGTCGGGCTGGAAGCCCGACCTACGCGGGCATGAGTCGGGCCGGCGGTCCGCCCACGCGGATATGAGTCGGGCCGGCGGCCCCACCTGCGCGGACAGGCCGTGCCGTCACCGCCGCCGTGCGCCGTTGCCGCCCGGCGTTGCCCACAACTCATAACTCACAACTGAGAACTCATCACTCGTAACTGTCGCGGAGCGACCAATGGACATTCTCGCGGCGCTTGAGCGCCTAGAGAACGAATTCGAGGACGTCCAGCAGCAGCTCACCACGCCTGAGGTGGTGGGCAACCATGTACGCCTGCGCGAACTGTCCATGCGCCACGCCGAGCTGGTGCCGGCAATGGAGAAGCTCGCCGAGTATCGCGAGCACCTGCACACCCGCGACGACGCGGCCGCCATGCTCGAGACCGCCGAGGACAAGGAGATGCGCGAGTTCCTGCAGGCCGAGCTCGACGAGGCGGCCCTCGCCATCGGCGCCATGGAGGGCGACCTGCTGTTGCTGCTCGTGCCGCCGGACCCGATGCGCAACCGCAACGCCATCGTCGAGATCCGGGCGGGCACGGGCGGCGACGAGGCGGCGCTGTTCGCGGGCGACCTCTTCGCCATGTACAGCGGCCTCATCGTCCGGCGCGGCTGGAAGGTCGAGGTCATCAGCGCCAACGAGGGCGCCATGGGCGGCTTCAAGGAGATCATCTTCAACGTCCAGGGCGCCGGCGCGTTCGGCACGCTCAAGCATGAGTCCGGCGTCCATCGTGTTCAGCGCGTCCCGGCCACCGAGTCCCAGGGGCGCATCCACACCTCTGCCGCCACCGTGGCCGTGCTGCCCGAGGCCGAGGACGTGGACATCGAGCTGAACCCGAGCGACCTGGAGTTCGAGACCTTCCGCGCCGGGGGGCCGGGCGGCCAGAGCATGCAGAAGAACGAGACCGCGGTGCGCATCACCCACAAGCCCACCGGCATCGCCGCCGCCTCCCGCGATGAGCGCTCGCAACTGCAGAACCGCGAGAAGGCCCTGACCGTCCTGCGCGCCCGCCTCTACGAGCACGAGGAGGCCAAGCGCCAGGCGAAGGTCACGGCCCAGCGCCGCGAGGCCGTCAAGAGCGGCGACCGCTCCGAGAAGGTCCGCACCTACAACTTCCCGCAGGACCGCGTCACCGACCACCGCGTCGGCCTCACCATCCACAACCTGCCCGCCATCATGACCGGCGAGATCGATGAGCTCATCCGCGCGCTCGCCGAATACCATCGCGAGCTCGAGCTCCAGGACCTCGCCCGGAGCCTCTGACCGCCCCGCCCGGCGGTGGCATTCGCGATGAAGCTGCGAGAGGCCCTGAGGGACGCGCAGCAGAAGCTCGCCGACGCCGGGGTGCCCAGCCCCGACTTCGACGCCCGCGCGCTCGCCGCCCACGTGCTGGACATTCCGCTGTCCCAGTTCCCCATCCATCAGGAGCGCCTGCTTACCGGCGACGAACCGGTCGCATTCGACAGCCTCATCGCCTGCCGCGCCCGCCGCGAGCCCCTGCAGTACCTGGTGGGCGCCACCGAGTTCTACGGCCTCGAGTTCGTCTGCGATCGCCGCGCCCTCATCCCCCGACCCGACACCGAGACCCTCGTGGACGTGGCCCTCGAACTCGCCGACGAGCTCGGCATCTCCCGCATCGCCGACATCGGCACCGGCTGCGGCATCATCGCCGTCACCCTCGCCGCCAGGCTGCCCGGCGCGCAGGTCGTCGCCACCGACGCCTCCGAGGAGGCGCTGGCGCTTGCGGCCGAGAACGTGGCGCTGCACGACCTCGAGGAGGCGCTCGTCGATGGCGAGCCCGACGGCCTGGGCGGCTGCCGGGCGATCGTCGGTGAATGCCGCGATCTGCCCGCCTTGCGCGCGCTGGTCTTCGAGGTGGGCGAGGGGCAGGCCGCCGCCGTCGCCGAGCTGATGGGCGAGGCGCTCGCCGCTCGCGAGATCATCATCCGCAAGGACCTCGGCAAGATCGACCGGGTGGTCGCGGCGGTGCTGTAAGGAGGAGGCGACCGGCTGCGATAGCGGGGCGTCGCCGTGTGCCGTTGGAGGGGCCGCACGAGGGGCGGTCCGAAGGACCGCAACGAGGTCGGCCCAACTCGGTCGTCCCATCATCCGCGAGTGATCGTCATGCCCGTCCGACCACACACCATCACGGTCCCGCCCGCCTCGATGGACGAGGCGGCCTGCGCCTGCGCCGACGCCGTCGCGCTCGGCGAGCTCGTCATCGTGCCCACCGACACCGTGTACGGCCTCGCCTGTGACCCGCTGAACCTCGACGCGGTCCTCCGCATCTACCAGGCCAAGGGCCGGCCGCGCGGCCTGGCCCTGCCGGTGCTGGTCGCCTCGGGCGAGGATGCGGCGCGGCTGATGGAGGGAGCGCCCTCCGCAGCGGCGAAGCTGCTCTTCGACCGGTTCTGGCCGGGCGCGCTGACGGTCGTCGTCCCGTGCGCTGACGAACTGCGCGGCGCCGTGACCGGCGGTCGGGACACGGTCGGCCTGCGGCTGCCCGCGAGCGAGATCGCGCGCGCCGTCATCGCAGCCTGTGGCGGCGCGCTGGCCACGACGAGCGCGAACGTCACGGCCGGGCCGCCCGCGTGCGAGGTGGCGGAGTTGTCGGCGAAGCTGCTCACACAGGTGGCCGTGGTGGTCGATGCGGGACGCTGCGAGGGCGAGGTCGCGTCCACGGTGGTGGACCTGAGCGTGTCACCACCGCGCATCCTGCGCGAGGGCCCGATCTCAGCGGACGACTTGCGCCAGGTGCTGTCTGACCTGGCGTAGAACGACCGGGCCGACTTCGTCCGCTCCTTCGGAGCGGCGCTCAGGCGGCCCCTCCGTGTCATCGTCCGCTCCTTCGGAGCGGCGCTCAGGCGGCCCCTCCGTGTCATCGTCCGCTGCTTGGGAGCGGCGCTCAGG
>JALGUI010000126.1 GCA_029820915.1 Candidatus Zipacnadia bacterium
GCCCGCCTTCATGGCCTGGACCGCCAGGGGTGCGTGCACGTCGTGCGGGACGATCAGTGCGACCATGTCCACACCATCGTCTGCGACCACCTGGTCCATGCTCTCGAAGGTCGGCACGCCCTCGGTCTCGGCCGCCAGCGCGCGGCGCTTGTTGTCGGGCTCGCAGATCCCGACGAGCTTCAGGCCCTTAGTGGCGCGGATCGACTCCGCGTGGTGGTGACCCATCCCGAACGCGCTGCCGTAGCCGACGACGACCATCCTGACGCTCATGGTATCCTCCCGCATGTTCGCCCGGCTGGCGGCGCTTGACCGCTCCGGGCGCGTGTGGTACAAGCCCTCGGACTGCCGCCGGTGGTGCTTCGCCACCGGCCTGACGAGACCTGCCGGAGGCCCTTGCCGTGACAGGAGAGGCCGCGCCCCGCGCATCAGAAGAGGCCGCCCGGCTGCGGCGCTGGCAGTGGTGGCGCACGGTCGCCACCGTCTTCGCGACCTACGCCACCTACTACTTCTGCCGCCAGAACATCGCCGCGGCGCTGCCCGCCATGCAGCCGCACGGACCTCGGACAGGTCACGATGGCGCTGTTCATCGGCTACGCCATCGGCCAGCTCCTGTTCGGCGCGCTGAGCGACCGGCATGGCCCGCGCTGGCTGCTGCTGGGCGGCATGCTCGCATCCGCCGGCCTGAACGTGGCCTTCGCGCTGTCGCGGCCGCTGGTGCCCATGATGCTGATCTGGGGGCTCAACGGCTTCTTCCAGGCCACCGGCTTCCCGGCCACCACGAAGACCATCGCCAACTGGTTCCCGCCATCGCAACGCGGACGCGTGTCGGCCATCCGCGGCGCCGACTACCCCACCGGCTCGGTGCTGGTGATGCTGCTGGCGGGCTGGCTGGCCGAGCACTACGGCTGGCGCTGGGCCTTCTTCGTGCCCGCGGCCATCCTCGCCGTGTCGGCGCTGCACACCTTCCTCAGGCTGAGGGCCGCGCCGGAGGACCTTGGCCTGCCGAGCGTCGAGGAGCAGGACGGAGGCGAGGCGTCCGAGGGCGGGGATGCCTTCAACGGCTGGCGCTACGTCATCTCGATGACGCTGCACAACCCGCGCATCTGGGTGCTGGCCATCGCCTTCTTCGGCCTCACCATCACCCGCTACGGCTTCGCCATCTGGGCGGTCACCTACATCACCGAGCAGGGGGCCAGCATCTCGCGCGCGGCCGCCATCAGCGCGGTGATCTGGCTCGGCGGCATCGTCGGCAACTTCGCGGCGGGGTGGGCGAGTGACGTGTGGCTGCACGGCCGGCGGGCGCCGATTGTGGTCCCGATGCTGGTCGCGCTGGCGGTGCTGAGCGCGCTCTTCCCGCTGGTGCCGGTGAACGTGACGTGGCTGCTGGTGATCTACCTCGCGGTAGTGGGGGCGTGCACGTACGGGCCCGACATGATGATCGTGCACACGATGGCGATGGACGTGGCGACGCGCAAGGCCACGGCCAGCGCGGGAGGCTTCATCGACTTCTTCGGCGCCATCGGCGCCGCGGGCACGGTCGCGCTCAGCGGCTACCTCGCCGATACCGCCGGCTGGTCGGTCGCCGTGATGGTGTGGGCGGGCGGGGCCGCGTTATCGGCCATCCTCGTCGCGACCCTGTGGAACTTCCGCGGTGGCGGCGGCAGGTGGGTGTGAGCCCCGCTCAGGGCACCAGCCGCCGCGAGTTGCCCTCCATGACGGCGTCGAACACCCCGGCCGGCAAGTCCATCGCCCGCAGCGTCTCGAGATGCTTCGTGTCGCGGTCGTCGGTGCCGTACATCAGCTTGCCGCTGAGGTCGATCACGAACTGGCGGCCCCACTCCGGGTCGCGCGTGATGGCGTTGTGCCCCGAGCCCGCCGACAGGTCCGCATAGAGATTATCGTACTCGCGCAACATGCGCGGCAGCCGTCCGCCCTCGGTCACCGGGCCCGAGGGGTAGGCCTCGAGCACGTCATCGGCGTCGCCGGAGACCTCCGCCCACCAGCCCGGCCCGTGCCCGACGAAGATGGTGTCGGGGAACTCATCCAGCACCGGCTCGAGGCGCTCCACGTTGGTCATGTACCACTGGCCGCCCGGCTGTAGGCAGCGGTCCATGTGGAAGAGCACCGGCCAGCCGACCTCCCCGCAGCGCGCGTAGATGCGCTTGCAGTCATCGTTGTCGATGCGCAGCCGCAGCTTCATCTCGCCGAAGCCCCGGAAGCCGCGCTCGACGTAGTAGTCGAAGCGGTCGTCGAAGTCGGCCTCGCGCGGATCGATGCAGCAGAAGGGCACGAACAGGTCGGGATAGCGCTGCGCCGCCTCCTCGACGTCGCTGGTGGGCAGCTCGTACTCGCCGCGCACCCGCCGCCACCAGGTCTCCCACGCAAGCGCCCATACGCGGTCGATGCCGATGGCCGCGAAGTGCTCGGCCCAGTCGTCAATGTCCATGCCCTGCCAGCGCACGTGGCAGTGTACGTCGGTCATCGTGATCGCCTTCCCTTGACGAACTCAGAGCGACAGGCGAGGGCGCCTGTCGTCCGGAGTGATGGGCGCACGTGGCAGTGTACGTCGGTCATGTTGATCGCCTTCCCTTGACGAACTCAGAGCGACAGGCGAGGGCGCCTGTCGTTGGCAGTGTACGTCGGTCATGTTGATCGCCTTCCCTTGACGAACTCAGAGCGACAGGCGAGGGCGCCTGTCGTCCGGAGTGATGGGCGCACGTGGCAGTGTACGTCGGTCATCGTGATCGCCTCCAGAAGCGGCAAGCGGCAAGCTGTGCTGCGAACGCCACGGGACAGCGTACCACGTGGCATCAGGCCAGTCGGATGTTCAGCGGTGCTCTGGGGCTGGCAACCTCGCCCGTGCTCGCCCGAAGGTCTCCGACGATGACCTCGCGCACCGGCAGCTCCCCCTCGACGACCTCGATGGTGATCTCGACGCCGCTGTCGGTCTCGCGGTGTGCGATCGTGCCCCAGCCATCCTCCACCGCGAAGAAGCAGCGGAAGTCGTCCGTGGTCGCAGGTGCAGCTCGCCCGTCCGGGCGTCGTAGCGGAAGCCCGACAGCGCCAGGAGGTACGCGTAGTTCGCCATCGAGCGCGCGTAGTGGCTGCCGCACTCGAACTCGTTCCACGGGTTGCGCTTGACCCCGTCATGGCGATCGCGCACCGCCTTGCACAGCGTCAGGCCCTCGCGCAGCATCCCCTCGTAGATCATGTGCGCGCCGACCTGATACTCGAAGCCGATCATGCACTCGTGAGCGTAGCGCACCGGCCGTTCGGGCTTGCCCCCGCGCGGCCACGAGCAGATCAGCGTGCCCATGTCGTCGCCCAGCGCGTAAACCCTGTGCGGGTTGTGATGGTCGAAGAAGTGCTCGCGGAAGTTGTGGCGGAAGACGCTCGCCAGGGCGCTGCGCACATGTTCGGGATCGAGGATGTCGCCCAGGCCGTACATGCGCGCATGCCACTGCCCGAGCACTTGGTCGATGATGCAGCCGGTGCCGAACTGAAAGGGCGCGTCCGGGTCGGTGACGGTCTGCTCGTAGTACTCGCCGTTGAAGAGCCGCTCGTCGCTGAGGGCCCGTCCGGACTCGAAGATGCGGCGGTACTCCTCGGCGGCCTCATCGTCGCCGACGTGCCGCGCCATCTCCTCGGCGGCACGCAGCGCCGCAAGGTACATGCTCCCGCACATCGTGTTCGGCCCATGGTACTCGATGTCCAGGGTGTTGTGGTGCACGCCCTCAAGCATGCCGTCGCGGTCGGCGTCCCACGCCACCCAGGCGTACTCCAGCGCCTTCCTCACCGACGGCCACAGCTCGCGCAGCCACTCGTCGTCGCCGCTGATGAGCCACTCGCGGTACGTGCGCAGCACCCCGCCCATCTGGCCGTCCACCGCAGCGTGGAAGTCGTGCGTCGCCCGGGTGCCGGGCGGCAGGGCCATGCGGAACTGCATGCGCCCGTCCTCGTCGCGCAGGTTCATCGCGTAATCGATCTCACGCATGCCGCGCTCCAGCTCAGGGAACAGGTACGCGACCGTCTGCGCGTAGGCCCACACGTGCGTGCACGTGCCCTCGCAGCAGCCCTCGTCGTCCCGGCAGCCCTCCCAGCCGTAGAGCGTCCCGTCCGGGAGCCGCGTAACGGTGGGCGTGCGCAGGATCGAGGCCTGGCTGGAGATGGCGTCGAGGACGCAGGTGGGCAGCGTCGAGGAGAAGAGGGCGTCGGCGAAGCCCCGCGTGCGGTCGCGGAGCTCGTCGAGTTCGCCGATCACGATGCGGCCGACCTCGAGCGCGTCGCGCCACGTGCGCCCCTGCCAGGTCTGCCAGGTCGCGCCGCTGTCGGCCCCCCAGTACTTCTCGAAGTTCGGCATCAGCCAGGTGAGGATGAAGGTGAGCGTGCGGGACTCGCCCGCCGCCAGCCGCACCCGCAGGCCGAGCTTGCCGACGGGGCCCGTGCCCTCGGGCGAGGGAGGGCAGTCGCGCGGGCCAGTGAACTCGCCGGTGGTCCCGAAGTCATCGACGAGCCGCTCGAGGACCTCGAAGGCGTGCCGGACCTCCGAGCGTAGCTCCCAGGTGACATCGTCGTGGGGCGTGAGCAGGGCCATCGTGCCGTAGCGCGGCGAGTCGGGCTCATGCTTTCCGGTGCGCATCACGATGCCGCGCAGGCCGTCCTCCTCGACCCACTCGTTCACCGCGCCGCCGAGCTCGGGCCAGCCGACCACGTTCTCGAAGCTCAGCGCGATGGTCGCGTCCACCGGGTCGCCCGTGACGTTGGTGACGGTGACGTCGAAGATCGCCACCGGCAGCGACGACATCTCGGTGTCGCGCGGGATGAACGGGCTCCAGGCCTCGGTCGAGACCCGGACCGGGACGTGGTCGTCGGCCAGCTCGAGTGTAGCGAAGGGGAACCAGCCGGTGAAGCTGCACTCGGCCATGCGCAGGAGGCCGGAGGCCTGGATCTGGCTCGGGCCGAAGCCGAGGCGCCAGCGCGAGCGCCGGTCGCCGAGCGACCCCTGGTACGGGGGCTGCAGGCGGCCCTCGAGGACGCGGAAGACGGGCTCGCCGCCCTCGCGTCGCGCGAAGAGGCTGAAGAACGCGTACTCCGGCCGAAAGCCCTTGTTCGGCCGGTTGAAGATCTCCCAGTCAACCAACTGGCCGGAGCCCGACAGCGAGATGCAGCCGGTGCCGATGCCGCCCAGCGGGAAGGCGATCTCGCGCAGGTGCTCGCCGGTGTACGTGCGCTGCGGGCCGCGCGCGAACAGCTCCTCGTCGGTGAACGGGACCTCGCGTCCGGCGCTGTACTCCTGACTGCTGCTCATCGTTTCGCTCCCATCGCCTGCCGCACGGCGTTGTCGGGCAAGGACGCCCGACCTACGCGGTCGCGGAAGGCGCGTCACTCGATCTCCAGCGGCGGGCTGATGATGACGCCGGCCTCCTGGGCCTCGAAGCTCCCGCGCGAGGGCGGGTCGAGGAAGACCCGGCGTCCGTCGATCTTCAGCCGCCCCTCGGCGAACCACTGGATGGCCTGCGGGTAGATGCGATGCTCCTGCCGCAGGATGCGCGCGGCCAGAGCGTCCTCGTCGTCGTCGGGCAGCACGGGCACCGCCGCCTGGATGATGATGGGCCCGCGGTCGAACTCCTCGTCGGCGAAGTGCACCGTGGCGCCCGAGACCTTGACGCCGTACTCGGCCGCGTCCCGCTGCCCGTGTGCGCCCGGAAACGAGGGCAGGAGCGCCGGGTGGATGTTGAGCACCGCGCGGGGATACGCCTTCAACACGCCCGTGCCGATGCGGCGCATATAGCCGGCGAGGCAGACCAGGTTCACGCCGTGCCCGTGGAGGAGCTCGACGTGCCTGTCGTCGGCCGTGAGGAACTCCTCGGAGAGGTCCTGGCCGACCGGCACGACCTCCGCCGCAATGCCGTGATGGGCGGCGCGCTGGAGCGCGCCGGCGTCCTCCCGGTTGCTGATGAGCACCGCGACACGGGCATCGATGCCGCCCGCCTCGCAGCAGTCGATAATCGACTGGAAGTTCGTCCCACCGCCCGACGCGAAGACGCCCAGCCTGCTCGTGTCTGCCATTGCACTCACTTCCGTTCCGTAGTCGCTTGCGGCGCGCGGGGCGCGCCGCCAACGGCAGCCGGGCTGGAAGCCCGGTCTACGCGGTGGGGAGCCGGTGCGGCCACTCCTGGCTAAGGTAGACCTGTGAGCCCCAGCGCACGTCCTCGGGCAGCAGGAAGCACCCGCCGCCGCCCGTCACCAGCCCGCCCGCCTGCATCGCATCGATGTACGCCCGGCGCATCGATGTGTCGCGCGGCGCGGTCGCCAGGTCCTCGGGCTCCTCGTCGAAGATGCTTTGGGGCAGGCTGCTGTCAGATAGGCCGATGGGGAAGAGGTACACCTCCCGCTGGAAGCGCACCAGGTTCGAGTCGTCCGGCATGATCTCCTGGATGGCGCTGTTGAGGATCCACGAGCCGCACATGAACGCGTGGAACGTGTAGTCGGGGAAGTGGCGCGGGAAGAACTCGAGCGCCATCTCGAAGCTCTCGCCGCACCGGTCGTAGTGCATGGGCTCGCCGCCGGGGATGTGGATGTTCAGCACCGGATCGCCGGGGGCGAGGGCCTGCCGCCACGCGTCCGCGGGGAGATGCACCGGCTCGGCCCGCGCGCGACCCTCGGGCAGGATCGGGTGGCCGACGATCTCGTCGCCCGCCAGGGATAGCGCCGCCGTCCAGGCCCCGGCCGGGTCGTCGCCGTCGCGCAGGACCTGCCCGTCGGGCCGATAGCGCACCCCGTCCTCGGACAGCGCCACGACCTGGCCCGTCCGGTCATTGCGGAACACGCGGATGCGGTAGCTCGAGTTGCCGAACTGGAACTGCAGCCGCGCCAGGCGGTAGATGACGCCCCGGAAGTGGTTGTTCAGCCAGGCGATCAGGTGCGGGATGATCTCCGGGTAGCCCTGCCGGTCGCGGGTCTGGCGTGGGTACAGCTCGATCTGCGACAGCGTATCACGCACGATCGCCTCGGGGATCCCGTGCTCGCGATGGATCCGCTGCATGCTCTCGAAGCCCGAGAGCAGGGCCAGCAGATAGAGGAGTCCGCCCGCAGGCCCAAGGGAGTGCGTCACCCGTGGCCAGGCGCGCACGCGCTCGAAGCTGAACTCGTCGGTCTCGAACATCCACCAGTGAGCGTGCCACGCCAGTGCGCAGGCGGCCTCGTTGCCGGCCAGCAGGCCCGCCGCGGAGACGAGGTCAGCCACGAACTCGGGCGGGATAAACGCGGCGTCGCACGCGTCGGCGACGAACTCCGGCTCGAGGAAGAACGGGACACCGTTGGGGGCATCGGCACGTGGCGGCTCCCAGTCCGGCTCGAGCGCGTCGCGGCTGTCCGCGATGTTGAGGCCCTCAACGACGTGGGCGAGGTCTATGACTGCTGCCTCCATGCGCGACGAACTCTCGGGCACGCGGGCTGTGTATTCCCGCCCGCGCTGCGGTCCTCCTTCGTGGCGTGGGTGGCCGAGCGGTCGGCGCGCGGAGGCGAGAACTTCTCGGGATCAGGGAGGTGTTCGCGAGATGTGGTGGAATGGACATGCCGTGAGATCATGAGTCGAGAGGAGAGATGGTCATGCGCCGCACAGGCTTCACGTTGATCGAGCTGCTCGTCGTGATCGCGATCATTGCGATCCTCGCCGCCATCCTGTTCCCGGTCTTCGCCAAAGCGCGCGAGAAGGCGCGCCAGGCGAGCTGCGTGAGCAACCTCAAGCAGTTCGGGACCGCACTGATGATGTACGCGCAGGACTACGATGAGAAGTTCACCCGGGCGTACTTCTACCATCCGCCCGGCGGGCCCGACGGCCTGACCTTCTGGCCGATCAACATTCAGCCGTACGTGAAGAACCAGCAGCTCCAGATCTGCCCGAGCCACGACTGGACCTACACCTACTCTAACCCGGACTTCACCGCCAGCTACGCCTTGGTCAACATCAGCGAGAACCGCGCGGGACAGACCTGCGAGTCGGTGTCCGGCGGCAGGATGGCGCTGTTCCACGACGTCGCGGGCACCATCGCCTTCTGTGACTCCACCTCCTCCGAGATCTTCGGGCCGTGGAGCGGAGACCCCGATCCGCTCGTCTTCACTGAGGTGGGCACACGTTCGCGTGCGTGGGAGGGTCACAACGACGGTGCCTGCTACACGTTCGTGGACGGACACGTCAAGTGGATAAAGGACACCCAGCCGGGCATGTGGACCAGCACCGCCGGCGACTAGTCCGTGGGCGGCGTCACGGAACGACCGCGGGCCGGGACTCCATCCCGGCCCGCGGTGCTTGTGGCCCGAAGTCAGAACCTTGGCACCCGGCGGACCCCGAACCAGTTCCGCCGTTCGGGGCCGCGCTCAGGCAGCTCGGGCGCCAGCTCTGCTGCCGACGGCTCGCGCCCGGCTGGGAAGACCAGGTACTCCGCGTCGGGCTTGGTCGCCCAGACGAGTCGGTCGCCCACCATGCCGATGCGCTTCCCGCCGCCCTCGACCACCACCTCGGCGCCCGGCCAGGGGTTGTGCAGGCGGCACGGCTCGCCCGCCTCGCTCGCGATCCGCAACCAGCGCACTTCGCCGTCCCCGAGCAGCGCACTGACCAGGAAGGCGCCCTCGGCGCGCAGGTCCTCGAAGTACGCGTCGCCCCAGGAGTCCGGGATGGTCGGGAAGACGCGGATCACCCCGCCCCAGCTCTGCAGCAGCATCTCCATGATGGCCGTCGCCGCGCAGAAGCCCGCCTCGAGGGTCATCGGCGAGTAGCGCGCGTGGGAGAGCCCGAACACGCGCGGGTCCCCGTTGATGTGGAATGTATTCGGCGTGACGAAGGCACGGTACTGGCGCAGCATCTCGGCGGCCATGTTGCCGAGCCCCGCCCGGGAAGCGATCAGCGACGCCCACGGCCACGACCAGCCGGTCCAGCGCCCGGTGCCCATCTGGATCAGGCGGGTGAGCGATGTGCCGATCAGCGCGCGCTCCTCGTCGCCCTGTTCGATGTTCAGCACGCCCAGCGGGTGAATCGCCATCAGGTGCGAGTGGTGCCGGTGTGACTCGAAGAGCGGATCGCGCGCCGTCACCTGCAGGCCGCCCCCGCCCACCGGGTAGTCGGCCAGCAGGTCGAGCGTCTCCTGCCAACGCGGCCGGTCGGCGTCGTTGAGGCCGAGCAGGTCGGTCGCCTCGATCAGCGACGCGCCGAGCCAGCGGATCAGCGCGAGGTCGCAGGTCGGGTCCGGCGCATAGCGCGACACGCTGCCCTCGCCCCACTCGGGCGAGTAGCCCAGCGGGATGTGCAGGCGCCCGTCATCCCCCTCCTCCAGCAGCCCCATGTACGTCTGCATCGCCCCGCGCAGCATCGGCAGCGCGCGATCGTCTAGGAACTGCTCGTCGCGAGAGTACAGCCAGTGCAGCCAGTAGTGGTGCGCGAGCCAGGCGGCGTTGCCGGGCCAGAACTCGACACCGTGGTAGCCGTGCACGTGCGAGCCGTCCGGCGCGATCGCGCAGCCGCTCCAGATGCCGCCAAAGCCGAAGAAGCTCCGGCACTCCTCGCGCCAGCGCGGCAGGCAGGCGGAGAACGTCTCGTACAGCGGCTCCCCCGCACCGAGGTGGTTCGAGGTGTAGACCGGCCAGTAGCTCTCCTGCACGTTCATGTCGAGGTGGTAGTCGCCGGACCACGGCGGCATGACGCCGTCCGCGGTCCACAGGCCCTGCAGCGTGATGGGCAGGCCGCCGGGGCGACTGCAGCACCCGAGCTTGTACATCTCCACGTAGAACAGGTTCTCAAGCCACTCGTCGGGGATGGTCAGCCGGCAGGCCCGCCACCAGTCGAGCCACCACGCCTGATGCTCAGGCCACAGGTGATCCTCGCCCTCGGTCGCGCCACGCACCAGCTCCAGCGCGGCCGCCAGGGGATCGTCGGCGTCGTTGTGACTGAGCACCGCGACCGCCAGCCGCGCGCTGTCCCCACCGCTCGCAGCCGCAGCCACCGGCAGCCGTCCGCCTCATTTGCGGTCTGCGGCGGCTCGTAGCCCCAGTCGGCCAACGTCTGCTTCGCCTCATCGTCCAGGTGGTCGAGAGACACGCGCGGCTCGGCGACCCCATCGGCATCGGCGAAGTCAACGCGCAGCAGGTTCTGGTGGGCGTCCACGCGTGCGGTCCACGGCACGCCGTGGACCTCGTGCAGGCGCAGGCGCGCGGAGAAGCCGTCGCCCGCGGGCAGGTCGATCTCCACGCGCGGCATGGGCAGGCGCGTGGGGTGGGGCTTCTCCGGCAGCCGCCACGCGTCGTTCAGGTCCCACCTGCACTGCTCCTCGTCGCCGGCCGCCACCAGCTCCCGCAGGTGCGCGTAGTTGAAGACCTCCGGGTCGGGGACCTGTTCGCGCAGCTCCCAGCAGTCGTACTTGTCGAGCGTGATCTTCAGCGGCGAGCCGTCGCCCCAGATCAGCGCCCCGATGTGGCCGTTGGCCAGCGGGATGCCGGTGTTCCACGCCGCCGGCGGGGCGTCCCAAATCATATCGTGGCGACTGAGGTACTCGCCCATCTGCCTGTCGCTGGGGCGCATCGGCCTACCTCCTGGCGCGGCTCCGCACCGCCGCGGTCCGCCGGGCTGCCCCCGGCCGCCCGCCGGCCGCGCAGGGGCTCGGCCGCCCCAGTACGCAACCGCGCAGGGCGAAGCCGGGCGGGAGTCCACACCCTGCGCGCCCGGCTCCGCCCCCGGGTGCATGTGCCGCGGCCAACCTCTTCTGGCCGCCGGCCACCGGACGCCGTGGCCGAGACGGCGATGCTCAGTCGTGCGCGATGCCCATGGTCGCGAACGACGCGCGCATGAAGGCGCGCTTGGCCGCGGTGGTCTCCTGGTCGCCCGCCGTCTCCCAGTTCTCGTCGAGCCGCGCCATGGTCTCGGCCGAGAGGCGCCCTCGCTCGCGGTACTCCAGCAGCGCCCAGCCCGCGGCCATCGTGGTGCGCGCGACGGCGTTGGGGTGGCGCTTGAGCGCGCTCGACGGGCAGCAGTCATCCACCACGTCCGTGCCGTAGGAGGCGAGGATCGCGTAGGCCTTGGCGGCCTGCGGCACGTTGTCCTCGGCCAGCACCCGCGTCTTCATGAACAGCGGCACGTTGGCGGTGTAGGCCTCCGCGGGCACATCCGAGGGCTGGCGGAAGAGCGTGGGATGGTCGTGCATCTGCTGGGCGATGTTGATATCGTTCATCCTCACCGTGATGAACGCCGGCTCGCCGTCGATGGGGATGCCCGGCTGGTGGAAGCCCCAATGGCCGTCCTCGCCCTGGCCCTTGAGCATCAGGTCGGGCCCGTACTCAAGCAGCAACTCCGTGTACTCCCGGCAGGCCGCCTCCGGCCCGGCGATATCGGGCTCGAAGAGGTGGATCTTGGCCGGGTCATACCAGTCCGACAGCGGGCCGTAGAGGCTGTGCGTGAGCAGGAAGCGGAACGATGCCTGGTGATGCCCGGGCAGCAAGTAGTCGTCGAACTGGAAGAAGTGCGTCTGGCCGATGGCGTGCTGCAGCTCGGCCGAGACCTGCGCCAGCCCGACGTAGGCCTCGTAGAACGAGAAGGCCGATGGTGCGGCCATGAGCTGCAGGCTGGTCTCACCGCGCTCGGCGACCAGACGGCATTGTTCGGTGGCGATCGCCAGCGCGCTGGCCAGGCCCATCTCGCGCGGACTGTCGTAGATGGCCACCTGGACGTTGCCCGCCGTAACCACATGGCGCGGCTCGGGGGCGCTGACAGTGAACATGACGTCGGTACCAGACATTGCGAACCTCCGTGGCAGTTTGACGTGAGCCTTCATGACGCGAACTTCCCTGCGCGAATGGTCGATTCCTGCCTGGGGGGGCCGCCGCGGATCAGCCGATGCCGGCCGGGCGCGGACGGCGCCACGCCCGTAGGAGGCGCCGGCGCGGTGCGCGAGGAATCTCCCCCCGGTCACAACCACTGCCAGGAGGAACGAGGGATCAGCATGGCACAGCGCACGCTCCGCGTCGCCGTCGTGGGCGGCGGCATGTTCTTCGAGGAAGTCATCGGTAGCACTCTCATGGACTTCGAACGGTACGGCATCGCGCCTTACCTTGGCGACATCGGCCAGGGACGGCTGGCGCGCGATCTCGCCGACGTGCGCGTCGAGTTCGTCGCCATCGGCACTCGCTCCCCTGAGCGCGGTACCGCGGGCGGCATCTGCGAGTGGTACCACGAGGGCGTACCGGACAGCGCGGTGCAGCCCTTCTACGGTGACACGGTCTGGGAGGAGATCATCGCGCAGGCCGAGCCCGACGTGCTGGTGGTCGCCACCCCCGACGACCTCCATCACGCGCCGATCATGTACGCGCTGTCGCAGGGCCTTGATGTCATCACCGAGAAGCCCCTGTGCCTGCAGCTCGCGCAGGCGGACGAGATTATCGCTGCAGCCGATGCCGCGCAGCGCATCGTCGCCTGCGACATGCACAAGCGCTACGACCCGATGCACGTGAAGCTCTTCCGCGACCTGGTGCCGCGCATGGGCGAGGTGAACTACGTGCGCGCGGTGCTGGAGGAGCCGCTGGAGGTCTCGACGGAGATCTTCAAGTGGGCGGCGCGCTCCAACCCGTTCAGCTACGTGGGCTGTCACTGGACTGACGTGGTGCATTACTACCTGGGCGTCGAGCCGGTGTCGGTGCACGCGACCGGGCAGAAGACGCTGCTCCTGAACTGGATCGATCCGGAGACCGGCGAACCGAAGCCCATCGACACCTTCGACTCAATGCAGGTCAAGGTCACCTACGACACCGGCATGGAGGCGCTCTACATCAACGCCTGGATCAACCCGCCGGACTTCGAGGCCCCCGTCAACCAGGAGATCAAGGTGTTCTGCACGCGTGGCTCCGCCTTCATGGACCAGCAGGACCGCGGGCTGCGCTTCTGCATCGCGGACGAGGGCTCGCGCACCACTAACCCGTTCTTCAACGGCCTGACGCCGGCGTACGAGCGCTTTGATGAGATGAAGGGATACGGGAAGGACAGCCTGACCGCGGGGCTGTCGGCGATCATGCACCGCAAGCTCCTCGGCGCGAAGCCCGAGGAGCTTGCGGCCGAGTATCCGACCGCGGCTTCGCATCGCTCGACCGTCGCGCTGCTCGACGCCGCGCAGCAGGTCGCCGACGCGAATCTGGCGCACACGCGCGCCGGCCGAGGCAGCCCGGTCACGGCCTTCCTGGGCGATGGGCGCATCGAGATCCGGGATCCGGTGGGGTAGGAGCCATTTGCCGTGGCCCAGTCGTCCGGAGGGGCGGGACTACGTTCCCGCCCGGCTGTTGTCGTTGTCTCACGACAACGGCTGACGGCAACGGCGCCCGGGCAGGAGTGCCCGGGCCACGGAACGGCTTGACGGCGGACGGGCGGGGACGCCCGTGCCACGGGACGTCCACGAGGTCGGAGCGAGGGAGACAGCACCATGGAGCAGCACCTGACCGACGTCGAGCTGAAGTCCGGCGAGGCCATGCGCATCGTGCGCGTCACCGCGCCCGCGCCGGACTGGAAGGACCGCATCGTGCCCTTCCTGGAGCACAAGGGCCAGCCGTGGGTGTGGCAGATGGAACTGGCCTTCGACGAGGGCCTGCCCGGCGCCCGGCAGCACTACTACCTCGGCGTCCTGGAGACCGGCGAGGTGGTCGGCAACATCATGACCACCGAGTCGATGGACCGACCCGTCGGCATCCTCGGCCACGTCTTCACCCCGCCCGAGCACCGCCGCAAGGGCATCTGCTCCGCGCTCATGGCGGCGCTGACCGAGGACTTCCGCGCGCGCGCCGGCCGGGCGATGTTCCTGCACACCGGCCACGATTCCCCGCCGTATCATATCTACGCCTCCTGGGGCTTCGTCGGCTACCGTGACACCGGCGCCATGGCCTGGCTGCCCGAGGACGGCTTCTGGGGCACGCAGTTCGCGCCGCGCCCGGTCTCGGTGCGCGACACGCACTGGGGCGACTGGGCGCCGCTGGAGGCGCTGTCCTGGGTGGACACCGGCTGGCATGTGCGCAGCCTCTTCCTCGACAAGTTCGGCTTCAGCGGCTTCGAGGGCACCTACATCCAAGTGCAGCAAGCCCTGCGCGAGCAGCGGCTGCGCGACTTCAAGGTGCTGGCCGCCGATGACGGCGCCGTGATGGGCTACGCACTGCTCGCGCACCTGGGGGGCTTCCCCGGGCGGCCGCTGGCGCTCGACCTGTTCGTGCACCCGAACTTCGTCGAGCACGCGCCGGAGCTTGCGCGGGCGGTCGAGCTTCCCCGCTGCGAGAAGGTGCTGGCCTTCGCCGATTCGGCCTCCGTCGGCAAGCCCGAGGCGCTGGCGGCGGCCGGCTTCGAGCAGGAGGCGACGCTGTCGGGCCTGCTGACCGATGATGGCGGGAACGCGCTCGACCTGCTCATCTTCTCGCGAGTCTAGCATCTGGGAGTTGAGAGCCATGCACGACATCACGATAGGCGTGTTGGCCGCCATCATGCTCGTGCTGCTGGGCGCGAGCGCGGCGTCCGCGGCAGCCCCGCCCGACTACCTTCCCGAGGCCGAGAAGGCCATCGCGGACACCGTGGACCCATGGGGCCTGCCCTTCAACGACGCGCTCACGCGCTTTGAGGCGCGCTTCGCGGGCGCGGATGAGGCGCACTTCGCCATGGGCATGAACCACGCGCTGGTGAAGGTATTCCCCAGCAAGTACTGGTACCGCGGCCCGAGCTGGCTACCCGGCGACGACGAGCGGCGCATCGGGCCCTTCGTTGCAGCCGCGGGCGAGGTGGTGTCCTTCCAGGTGGTGGCGCTGCCGGCGGTCGGCGCGCCGGAGCGGGAGTACGCCCTCTCGGTCGAGATCGATAACGCCCAGGGCGCGACGGCGACCGTCTTCCGCGAGGTCTTCGTGTACACATCGCCCGGCGCCATCTACCCGCGCCTGCACTCCGACCGCTGGCCGGACCCGCTGGTGCCCGAGAGCGAGGCGACCGCG
>JALGUI010000127.1 GCA_029820915.1 Candidatus Zipacnadia bacterium
TGATCGCCGATGCCTCGCTGGGGACGCTGGCGGGCTATGACGTGGTGATCCTGCCCAACGTGCACACGTGGGGCGCCGGCGGCGCACCCGCAGTGCTCGCCGACCACCCTGAGCCGGCGTGGCTGGCCGGCCCGCGCGCGAGTGTGGTGGCCTACGTGCGCATGGGCGGGGGGCTGATTCTGACGCACCAGTCGAACGGCTCCTCGCCGGCTCTCAGCCCGCCCATCGTCCCGCAGGTGACCGGCGTCATCGACAAGACCTTCGACACCACCCCGGGTGAGCTCGCGGACCACCCGGTGATCGCCGGGCTGGGAGCACTCGTCCCGACCTTCTCCGACGCTCGGATGCTCGAGCCCGGCCCGCACGCGGAGGTGCTCATACGCAACGTGGCCGGGGACGCGCTGGCCGTGGCCGGGGAGCTGGGCGCGGGGCGCGTGGTCGGCATCGGCCTCTGCCCGGGGATCGACGCCGAAGAGCAGGCTGTGCCCGTCTCGGAGGGGGAGGCGCGGCTCCTGGCCAACGCGGTGCGCTGGGCGGCTGCGGACGACGCCCGCGGCCTCGCGCTGGTCGTGGCGCCAGATGTGATCGAGCTGACCGAGCCGGAGGACGACATCGCGCTGGCGATCACCGCGCTGGCCGCGACCGACGGCGCCGCTCCGGCCGAGGTGGAGGCCG
Organism: Candidatus Zipacnadia bacterium; assembly: GCA_029820915.1. Lineage (GTDB taxonomy): Bacteria > Armatimonadota > Zipacnadia > Zipacnadales > UBA5352 > JALGVA01. Next base: position 676 of record JALGUI010000127.1, read on the forward strand.
TGCTGCTGGGGGGCGACCTCGAAACACCCGCCGACGTGGCCCCGATCCGACTGAGCCTGCGGGCGGGCGAGACGGCTCAGGTGCGGTTCAGGACAGAGGGCCTCGACGACGGCTCCTACTACGTGGCGCTTCGCCCGGCCGGGGGCGCCGACGATCCGAATGCCGTGCCGGAGGTGGTGGCCACAGTGAAGAACCGAGCGGCTTTCGCACGCTTCGCCGATACGCTGCCCAAGGCTGACTTCGAGTGGACTTGTATGAACGTGCATGGGCCGGGCGGGCTGAAGACCGAGGAGGAGATCGCCGAGATGGCGCGGCTCGCCGCGGAGATGAACTTCGACGCGGTGCTGTACGCCGCCAAGCCGCCCAACGCGTATCTCTACTACGACACCGAGATCGGCGAGAAGGCCCCGGGCTTCGAGGGGATCGACCCGCTGGCGCTGGCCGTCGAGCACTGTCACGCCCAGGGCCTGCAGCTCCTCGTCCAGTTCTGCGCCTTCCGCGAGGGCAGTGCGGAAAGCCCGAGCAGGTTCATGCGGGAGCACCCCGAGTGGGCGGACTGGAACCCCGGCGACGGCCCGGACATCAGCACCCACCAGGGCGGCGTGTTCGGCTGTCCCGACCGGCCGGAGGTGCGCGCCTACGAGTTGTCGCTGATGCGTGAGATGGCCGAGAACTACGACATTGACGGCTTCAGCTTCGATTACATCCGCTACAAGAACGACCGCTGGTGCGTGTGCCCGTTCTCGCAGCAGCACTTCGCCCAGTGGTGGCAGGCGCACCCGGACCTGGGCGAGGCGCAGGCGCGCGCCAGGCACGCCGAGGAGCAGATCGTGAGCTTCACCTGGGAGGTGCGCGAGATGCTCGACGAGGTGCGGCCCGACGCCATCCTGCACGGCTACGTGCACCCGACGTGGGCGAACAGGTTCCCGCTGCAGTACCTGTCCTTCCGCGCCTCCGCGCACTGGACCCAGCCCGGACGCGGCGGACCGTGGCCGCTGGAGCGGGTCTTCGAGGAATCCCGGCGAAACGTGGACCTCGCCGATGACCACGTGCAGTTCATGGTCGCCGTGCCGATGGCCGACACCGGGTACCTGCCCAACGAGAAGCCACCGGAGCGTTTCCGGAGGGAGCTGCGGCTGATCTCCCACGCGGGCGCGGACGCGGTCATGATCTACCTCTACTCGACGCTGCGGCACACGCCCGAGCTGCGCGCGGTCATCGCGGAGGAACTGGCGGACTGACGGCTGAGCGGCCCTTCGGGCCGCGGGAGCGGGGAATCTCTGCCGGGCTTGCTCCGTTCCCCCTGCGTCCCGGCCGGTTGACCCTCGTTCTCGCGCGGGGTATCATCCGCGCCCAAGAGCGGGCGCATCGTCATCCCCGCATCAGCAGGAGGGCTGCACCCATGCAGACACCGATCCGCATCGGCGTCATCGGCATCGGCGGCCGGGGTCGCATCGCCAGGCACTGGAAGCGCGAGGACGGCAAGTCGGTCGTGGTCGGCGGCGCCGACATCACCGATAAGTACCTGGACGAGTTCCGCGAGTTCAACGGTGACGATGTGTTCTTCACGCACGACTACCGCGAGCTGATCGCGCGCGACGACATCGACGCCATCGCGGTGACCTCGCCGGACTTCACGCACGAGGAGTACGCGGTGGCCGCGCTCGAGGCGGGCAAGCACGTATTCTGCGAGAAGCCCCTGGCCATCACCATCGAGGGCTGCGACCGGATCCTGGAGGCGTGGCGGGCGTCGGGCAGGCACTTCATGGTCGGCTTCAACATGCGGTACATGCGCATGTTCAACGTCATGAAGCAGATCGCCGACGACGGCGTAATCGGCGAGATCAAGGCCGTGTGGGTGCGGCACTTCGTGGGCCAGGGCGGCAACTTCTACTACCACGACTGGCACGCGACCCGGCAGAACGCGACGTCGCTGCTCCTGCAGAAGGGCTCCCACGACATCGACATGATCCACTGGATCACCGGGCGGTACACGCGGCGCGTGGTCGCCATGGGGAGCCTGGACTTCTTCGGCGGCGACAAGCCCAACGACCTCGACTGCCGCGACTGCGACGAGATCGACACCTGCCCGGACCCGTTCACCGCCCCCACGCGCACCCAGTGCGCGTTCCGCGAAGAGGTCGATGTCGAGGACCACGAGATGCTGCTGATGGACCTCGAAGGCGGGATCAAGGCCGCCTACCTGCAGTGCCAGTACACGCCCGACTATGCGCGCAACTACTGCTTCATCGGCACCAAGGGGCGGATGGAGTGCCGGGACATCGTGGGCGACGTGACGGTGCTGATCCGCAAGGGCAACGCGCCGGAGCAGTTGTCGAACCGCACCTACCACGTCAAGACCGCCGAGGGCGGGCACGGCGGCGCCGACCCGGTGATCGCCGATGACTTCGTGCAGATGCTGCTCACCGGCAAGCAGTCGGTGGCCACGCCGCTGGCGGGTCGCATGAGCGTGGCGGTGGGCGTCAAGGGCGCCGAGTCGCTGCGCAACGGCTGCGTACCGCTGGAGATACCGGCTCCACCCGACTGGGCGCAGTAGGCGCAAATGCAGAGGCGAATCCAGGGGCCGCCGGGACGATCCCGGCGGCCCGAAGCGTTCCTGCCCGCGCGGACTACTGATCGACGACGATGTTGGGCGCGCTCTGCCCGCCGGGCTGGGTTCGCACTTGGACGAAGTTCTGAACCTGTGCGCCCACGACAAGCGGCAGTGGGTCGCTCTGGGGCTCCCACAACGCAGTGGTGTACCTCACCTTCAGGGCGTAGCGGCCCGGCACGACCCTCGGCACCGTGAACGGGCCCGGCGTCCCGGTGACGTCGGCGACCGCAACGAGCTCGCCGATCTGGTTCTGGATGAACACGCCGACGATTTGGCCTGGGGGCGCCTCAAGCGCCTGGCCGCCGCGGTCACGGACGGTGCCCGTGATGCGGGCGTAGTTGGGGTTGGCGCCGTCCACGCCCTGGGCGAAGATCATGGGCTGCATCTCCCACTCATCGCCCTGGGTCCGGGGGTACACCGACGGGGCCGCCATGAAGTCGATCAGCAGCGTCATCGCCTGCCCGGCGGGCAGCTCGAACGGCTCGACCAGGCGCGTGCCGCCCTCCACGTCCCCCTCGCGCAGGGCTACTGGGTGCACGGTCCCGTCGGCCAGGCGCAGCCAATGCGAGCCCGGCTCGTCCGCCAGCAGCACCCGGATCTCCGAGTAGCGCCCCACGCGCACGTTCACATCACCGAGCATCAGCGGGTTGTCCTCCAAGCCCACCAGGTCGATGTCGTCGGGGATGTCCCGGTCGCTGAGGAGGACGATCGCCGCCTCGGCGCGGTTGGACAGTTGGATCGACGTGATATGCACGTGCAGTTCCGCGATCTGGTCGTCCGGGGCATCGGTCAGCGCCACCCTGAGCGTGCCGGTGGGCGTCACGCCCCCATCCGATCCGCCACAGCCGCCCAGCACCCCGACGACGACGAGAACACCGGCCGCCAGCCATAGCAGGCAGATCCTCGTCATGTTCCCCATCCTCCCTCTCCTCCGTGCGGCAATGAATGCGTGCAGCGACTCAACTCTTCGCCTTCGGCCCGCCGAATCCTCCTCTCCGCACGTAGCAATGACTGCACGCCTGGTGCGCCGGGAACTTCCAGGGCGCGGCGTGCGCTGAGAACCACGTGGGCGGCGCGCGAGGCGGCTGTGAGCGAAGATGATGCGCACGCGGAGGAACCCATGAATCGGCTTGGCGCGAAGAGACAGATCTGCACGATGGCGATCGGCGTCCTACTGTGCCTGGCGGCGGCTCTTGTCATGCTGGCAGGATGCACTCAGCCGCAGTCCGAGGAGCCGCCGCCGGAGCCCCCGATCTCGGCGATGCAGCCGACCGAGCCCGGGGCACCCGAGCCGGCCGAGGAGCCGATGGCTCCGGAGGAGCCGACCGCGCCGACGAACACCGCCGCCGACCGGCCCCAGGAGGATGCGAATATGACCACGCTCACCATCGAGACCGAGAAGGGCGACATGGTCGCCGAGCTGTTCGACGAGCAGATGCCCATCACCGCGGGCAGCTTCATCCTGCTGGCTGAGTCAGGCTTCTACGATGGCCTGACCTTCCATCGCGTGGAGCCCGGCTTTGTCATCCAGGGCGGCGACCCCGAGGGCACCGGCGGAGGTGGGCCGGGCTTCTCGATCCCGCTGGAGATCAACGAGGAGACGAGCCACGACCGTGGGATCCTCTCCATGGCCCGGAGCACCGACCCCGACAGCGCGGGCAGCCAGTTCTTCGTCTGCCTGGGCGGGCCGAACCGTGTCGGCCACCTGGACCCGGGGCCCGGCAATCCGGGATACGCGGCCTTCGGGCGCGTGGTCGAGGGAGTGGAGGTCGCGGACGCCATCAGCGTCGGCGACAAGATCGTGAAGGTCACCATCGACAGCGAGTCCCCCGACGCCGAGGCCGCGCGCGAGGCGGCCAGGGAGGCGCGGATCGAGGACTGAGCGCCATGCGGTTCGCCGCGTCGTCAACTGTCGTCGGTCTCTCGGCAGACCGCGAGTGGAACGGCATCGCCAGCATAGAGCGCACGCTCGCGGGCAGGCTCTACGTGGTCTCGTACACCGGCGGCCCTAAGGAGCCCGCTCCCGAGAACCGGGTGATCCTGTGCCGGTCGGACGATGGGGGAGAGACCTGGACCGAGCCCGTCACGATCGCCGAGCGCCCCGGCCCCCTCGCCTGCCTCGACCCGTCCATCTGGTTCGACCTCCGCGGCAGGCTGTGGGTGCAGTACACGCTGAACAGCCACGACATGAGCGCGCCGCTGTCGCTGCGTCTGAGTCTGCGCTGCGATGAGCCCGAGGCTGATGAGCCGCGCTTCACGGACCTGGGGGTGTTCTGCCCGGAGGCGGGCTACGTCTTCTCGCTCAACCGCCCGACGCTCCTCGCCTCGGGCCGACTGCTGGTGCCACTCGTGCACCTGCAGGACCCTGAGGAGCCGGGCCAGTGGTACTTCGGGCGCCCGCAGACGCTCGGCTGCGCCATCTCGGACGATGGTGGCGACACCTGGCGCCTGTCCGCGCGCGCCGAGGCGCCTGACTCGTGGAGCAACGAGAACATGATCGTCGAGCTGCGCGACGGCCGGCTGTGGATGCTGGCTCGCTCGCGCACCGGTCATCTGTGGCAGTGCTTCTCCGAGGACGCGGGGGAGGGCTGGTCTGAGGTCACGCCGTCGGCAATCCCCAACTGCTCGGCGCGGTTCCACCTGCGCCGCCTGCAGTCCGGCCGGCTCATGCTGATCAACAGCCCGGAGCAGGGCCGCGACCCGATGGTCGTCTCGCTCTCGGAGGACGACGGCGCGACGTGGCCGATCTCCGCGGAGCTGATGTCCGGGGCCGTCATCGCCTACCCGGACGCGGTCCAGGACGAGGATGGGCTCATCTACTGCGTGGTTGACGTGGACCGTAAGCGCGTGGAGTACCGCGCCTTCACTGAGGACGCCATCGGCTGAGGCCCGATCAGGGCTGGCGCACGAACTCCTGGACGCGGCAGTTCAGCAGGTCGGCGACGTAGACCGCGCTGCCGTCGCCGGTGACGGCGACGTCCACCGGTCCGTCGAACTGCCCGTCGCCGGCGCCGCGTTCGCCGAAGGCGCAGATGAAGCCACCGGCGGCGTCGAACTTCTGCACGCGCTGGCCGATCCAGTCGGCGACGTAGACGTTCCCGGCGTCATCGACGTCGATGCCACGCGGGTTGGTGAACTGCCCCGGCTCGGTCCCCGCCTCGCCCCAGGCGGCGACGAACTGGCCCGCCGCATCGAACTTCAGCACCCGGTTGCCCAGATGGTCGGAGGCGTAGACGCTGCCGTCCGGGGCGACCGCGACGCCGCCCACGAAGTTGAACTGCCCGTCGCCCGCGCCGTAGGAGCCGAGCGTCGCCACGTAGTCGCCGGCGGGGCTTAGCCGGACGATGCGATGCTGGGCCATCTCGGCAAGGTACACATCCCCCGACAGGCCGACGGCGACATCGGTGGGCCTGAATACCGCGAGGCCGGTCAGGTCGGCGAGCTCCCGGCGTAGCAGCAGAGCGAAGGTCCCATCCATCTTGGTGAAGACGTCAACTACCGTAGTGTAGATCGAGCCGATACCGTCGGCATCCACGCCACCGGCCACGCCCTTCTCCTCGTCCCAGTCCGTGCCGTCGCCCAGCAGCGTCCCGCTCCCGTCGAAGACCTGTACGCGCTCGGTCAGCAGGGGCACCATGTCGGTGACGTAGACCTGGCCGCCGGCACAGGCGATGCCGCCAAACACCGTGAACTGCCCCGGCCCGGTGCCCTGTGAGCCCCACTGGCCGGCGTACACGTACTCCTCCGCCGCGACCGGGCACAGGGCCACGAGTGCCAGCAGG
>JALGUI010000128.1 GCA_029820915.1 Candidatus Zipacnadia bacterium
TCGAAGAGCAGTGCGCGCATGCCCTGCTGCTTGAGCGCGTTAAGCCCCTCCAGCACCTCGGTCGAGGCCACGCGGTTGAAGGAGCGGAGCCAGAGGTAGCCGATTCCGTCGTCTAGCATCTCCCACTGCACGATGGGGAACTCGACGCGGCCGCGTGTGATGGTGATGTCCGCGAGGTCCTCCGAGGCCTCATGCCGGATCGTCAGGACGACGTCGGTGCCGCCCTCGCCGCGGATCGCGTTGACGACCTCGGTGAGCGTCTTGCCCCTGATCGGGGTGTCGTCAACGGCCACGATGATGTCGCCGGCCATCAGGGCCGTCTGTGACGCCGGCCCCCCGGGCAGGACACTGGCGACGATGACCTCGAACTCATCGGTCTCCTCGTTCTTCTCCATAGTGAGTTCGGCGCCGATGCCCTCGAAGTGCCCCTCGCTCTCGGTCTGGAACTCTGTGTAGGTATCGGGGTCCATGAAGCGGCTGTAGGGGTCGCCGAGGGACGACAGCATGCCCTCGATGGCGCCGTAGGTCAGCTCGGTCTGCTCGATATCCTCGGGGTAGACGAAGTTGTCGATGCGCGCCAGAAGGTCTTGAGCGGCGTCAGACTCGTGGCCGGCGGGATGTCCGTGCCATTCTCGACCTCGTAGACGCCGGGCACGATCTGCGCCATCTGCATCACGGCGGGCACCACGCCGCCCGCGCTGATCACGTGCGCGGTGAACATGCCCGAGCAGAATACCAGCAGCGTCGCCAGCGAGACGGCGACGACGATCGTCAGCGACCTGAGTGACTGTCCAGTCTTCACGTTGGCATCCTCACGATTGCGGACATGACTGCAAGCGAACACAACCGGCAGCGAACGCCATCAGGCCCCCGGCGGCGCGTCGCTACAGGCCGAGGGGGTTGACGGCATTGCCGTTGCGGTACACGGTCCAATGCAGGTGGTTGCCGGTGGACACGCCGGTGGTGCCCACCGCCGCGATGCGCTGGCCGCGGCTGACCACCTGCCCCTTGCCGACATAGATCGCCGAGCAGTGGCCGTACATCGTTGACCAGCCACTGCCGTGGTCGATGATCACGGCGCGGCCGTAGGCGCCCCACCATCCGGCGTGCGTCACCTTGCCGTCATCGGCGGCCCTGATCGCCGTGCCGCCGGGAGCGGCAATGTCCACGCCATTGTGGAAGCGCCTCCCGCCCCACACCGGGTGGGTCCGCCAGCCGAAGGGGCTCGAGATCCTGCCGTTGACCGGCATCAGGAAGCGCCCCGAGCAGGTCCCGGTGTAGGTGCCGCCGGACTGGCCCTGGGAGCGGATGAAGGCCTGCATCTCGCGCTCGGCGGCCTGCAGAGCCGCGTACTCGGACTCGGCGGCCCGGCGTCCTTCTGCCGCTGGGTCTCGGTGCGCAGCTCGGCGGCCTCGAGCTCCCCGGCCTCGAGCTCGGCGCGCTGGACGCGCAGGCGCTCCTCGGTCTCCACAAGCGCGGTCAGCAGGTCCTCGTCCTGATGGGCGATGAGACGCGAGAACTCCGCGCGGTTGGTGAAGTCCTCGAAGCTGGTTGCGTTGAGGACGACTTCGAGGTATGACGGCTGACCGGTCTCGTACATGGCCACCAGGCGGTGCGACATGGCCTCGCGATGCCGGACCAGGTCCTCCTCGGTCTGGACCAGGTCGGCCTTGACCTGGCGGAGGACCGACCGCACCTCGTCGAGGCGCGTCTGGGCATGCCGGTAGGCGGTCCGCGCCTCCGCCAGCTCCTTCTGGGTCTCCGACAGGCGCCAGTTCGCGGTGGCCTCCTCGGCCTTGAGGTTGCGGAGCTGCTCCTCGACCTGCTCCTGGCGGCCGAGGATCTCGCGCAGCCGCTGGCGGGCGCTCTTGGCCTGCGCCTCGTGCAGCGCGCCGGCCCCCACCAGCAGGCACAGCGCCGCCATGCACGCGATCTGAAGCCCCTTCCTCACACGCATGACGCCATCGCCTCTCCGTGCCGCAACCCTTGCCGCGATGAGTGCCGCGGTAGCTGCTCCGCGCGCCCGCCGGTCAGATGTGCCTGAGATAGCGGTGCAGCCCTACCAGGCTGCCCAGGACTCCGAACAGCACACCGCACAGCAGCGCGCCGAGTCCGAAGAGCACCGCGAACGTCGTGTCGTACACGAGGTCGAGAAAGCCCAGGTGCCTGTCAACGTAGGCGTTGGTCCACGAATACGCGGCAAGCACCAGAACCGTTGACAACGCCCCGCCCATCATCCCGTGGAAGGCGCCCTCGAGGATGAAGGGCAGGCGAATGAACCAGTTCGTGGCGCCGACGAGCTGCATGATGCGGATCTCGCGCCGGCGCGCATAGATGGTCAGCCGGATGGTGGTGCTGACGATGAGCAGCGTCGCCGCCGCCATCAGCAGGCCTGCCACCACACCGGAGACCTTGATGCCGTGCGCCAGTGTCAGCAGCTTGTCGGTGATCTGCTCCTTGTATCTGACCTCTGCGACACCCTCAATGTTCCCGGCCGCCTCGGCGACCGCCGCCATGTCCTGCGGGTCCTCAGGCTTGGCGATGATGGCGTTCGGTAGCGGGTTGTCGGCCAGCGAGTCCAGCAGCGTTGCCGGGTCCAGGCCCATGGTCACTGCGGTGTCCTCGAAGGCCTCCTCCTTGGGGCAGTAGCGCGTTTCCGCCACGCGCATGTCCGCCAGGAGCGCCGCCTCTACCTCGCCCGCGTCCGCGTCCTCAGTCAGGTCTACCGTGATATTGGCCTTGCGCGCCTCCACATCGGCCATGTGCTCAAGGTTGAGCGTAGCCAGGAAGAAGGCGCTGAGAATCAGCAGCGCCACGGTCATGTTCGAGCTGGTGGCCAGGCTCATCAACCCGTTGCGCCGGATCGACTGCCAGGTCTGCTGCAGCAGGAACTCGACCATGCTAAGGTTCATCGTAGCCGCCCCCGCCGCGCGCATCGCGCACAATCGTGCCGCCAACCAGGCTCACGACGCGCTTGCGCAGCCCGTCAACGATGACCCTGTCATGGGTGGCGCACAGGACTGTGGTCCCGCGCTCGCCGATGTTGGCCAGAAGCTGGACGATCTCCCACGAGATGTCCGGGTCCAGGTTCCCGGTCGGCTCGTCCGCGATCAGGATCGCCGGGTTGTTCACCAGCGCCCGCGCTATCGACACTCGCTGCTGCTCGCCACCCGACAGTTGATGCGGGAAGGACTGCTCCTTCTCCGACAGGCCGACCAGCTCGAGCGCCAGCGGCACCTTGCGGTACTTCTCCCGCCGCGACGCGCCCACCACGTCGAGCGCGAATGCCACGTTCTCCCACACGTTCTTGTCGGGCAGCAACCTGAAGTCCTGAAAGATCACGCCAACGTTGCGGCGCAGCGTCGGCACGAGGTTGCGCGGCAGGCCTGCGACGTCCTGGCCCGAGATGAGGACGCGCCCCTCGGTGGGTACCAACTCACGGTATATCAGGCGCAGCATCGTTGACTTGCCACTGCCCGAGGCGCCAACGATGAACACGAATTCACCGCGCTCCACGTGCAGATCGATGCCGGACAGGGCCCGTGTGCCGTCCGGGTAGACGACAGTGACCCCCTCGATGTGGATCATTCGCTGATGCCTCGTTGAGTGCGACCGCTGGATCGCCTGTCCCCGGCCTCGGGCACAACCATGCACTATACCAGAAAGCGGGGGCACACACAACCGCGCGAGGCCTGGTGCGATCACCGGATCTGCGTTTTCGGGTTGACATTCAGGGCCCCGTCATATAGGATTCGTGGTTGGGATACGCATTCAACAAGGCCCGGGCGGGTCGATCCCCGTTGGGGCGTTTTTCGTGCCCGATGGGGGACAATCCGCCGGGCAAGGGGTCGTCAAAGATGCCCGCCACAGTAGTCGTAGGTGCTCAGTGGGGTGACGAAGGGAAGGGCAAGATAACCGATATTCTGGCCGAGGGCGCCGCCGCCGTGGTACGCTACCAGGGCGGCAGCAACGCCGGCCACACGGTCGTCGTCAACGGAGACGAGTTCAAGCTGCACCTGATTCCGTCGGGGATTCTGCACGAGCAGACGCTGTGCATCATGGCCGCGGGCACGATCATCGACCCGATCTGCCTGCGCGACGAGATCCAGGGCCTGCGCGAACGCGGCGTGACCTGCAGCAACCTGCGCGTGTCGGTCAACGCGCACGTCATCATGCCCTATCACCTCCTGCTCGACGGGCTGCAGGAGGACGCGCGGGGCAGGGGCAGCATCGGCACGACGCGGCGCGGCATCGGCCCGACCTACACGGACAAGACCGCGCGCAAGCCCCGCAGCATCCGCATGGCCGACCTGCTCGACGAGGCGCGGCTGCGCACGCTCATCGGCGAGCAGCTCGCACACAAGAACTTGATCATCGAGCAGGCCTACGGGCACCGGCCGCTGGAGCCGGATGCGGTGTTCGACGAGATTGCGCCGGCGCTCGAGGTCGTGCGCCCGTACATCGCCGACGTGCGCGGCACCATCCGCGAGGCGATGGACGGCGGCGGCGAGGTCATCTTCGAGGGCGCTCAGGGCACCTTCCTCGACCTCGACTACGGCACCTATCCGTACGTCACGTCGTCGCACCCGGTCGCGGGCGGCGCCTGCCTGGGCACCGGCGTCGGGCCGACGGAGATCGACGCGGTGGTCGCGGTCGTCAAGGCCTACACCACGCGCGTGGGCAGCGGCGCCTTCCCCACCGAGCTGACCGACGAGGTGGGCGACGGGCTGCGGGAGCGCGGCTCGGAGTACGGGACGACGACGGGCCGCCCACGGCGCTGCGGCTGGTTGGACGGAGTGGCCCTGCGCACGGCCGCCGACCTCAACGGCGCGACCGCCATCGCCATCACGAAGCTCGACGTGCTCGACGGCCTCGACACCGTGCGCATCGCGGTCGCCTACGAGATTGACGGCGAGCGCGTGGAGCGGATGCCGGAGAACCTGGATGCGCTGAGTGGCGCCCGGCCGGTGTTCGACGACATGCCGGGCTGGCAGCAGTCGCTGTCAGACACGCGGACGCCCGAGGAGCTTCCGGAGGAGGCGCGGGCGTACGTGGCACGCATGGCCGAGATCGCCAACTGTCCGATATGGGGCGTCTCAGTCGGGCCGTCACGCGACCAAAGGGTGCGATACTGAGCCGCAGCGGGGCACCGGCCGCCCGGGAGGCGCAGCGTTGACAACCGGCCCTCGGATGGGGTAGTATTCGCCACGAGCCGTTAGCTCAGTTGGTAGAGCATCGGACTTTTAATCCGAGGGCCGCAGGTTCGATTCCTGCACGGCTCACCATGTGTGGCCCCATAGTCTAGTGGTTAGGACTCCGCTCTTTCAAGGCGGCGGCACGGGTTCGATTCCCGTTGGGGCTACCAATCGACAGTGCAACTCAGGCCGGGCGGGCGGATAGCTCAGTGGCTAGAGCACCTGCCTTACACGCAGGGGGTCGCAGGTTCAAGTCCTGCTCCGCCCACCAGCAGCAGAGGCGGGGCGGGCCGGCCCCGCGCGAGGGCCCCGGGGGATCGGCGCGGACCATGCCGGACGATCCTTGACAAGTGCGGTGGGCGATGGCGAGGTAGCTCAGTTGGTAGAGCAACGGACTGAAAATCCGTGTGTCGCCGGTTCAATTCCGGCCCTCGCCACCAGTGCCACACGGCACTTGTCGGACAGCGATGTGGGAGCCGACGTAGCTCAATTGGAAGAGCAGCTGAATCGTAATCAGCCGGTTGCCAGTTCGAGTCTGGCCGTCGGCTCCACCTTGGCCGTGCGGCCCCTTCGGCGGGGCCGCATCCGTTTCCAGCCTGCGGCGCGGGGGCGGCGGGCAAGCCCTCCTCGCGGTCTCCCGCCGGATGATGCCGCCTCTGCCGGCACCCCTTGCGGCGCTCCGGAGTGTTGATTTGGTGCGGATCACCAAGGCCATTCTCCCTGCCGGCGGACGGGGCACCAGACTCTACCCCGTCACGAAGTCGCAGCCCAAGGAGATGCTGCCTCTCGGCACCAAGCCCACCATCCAGGGCGTGGCCGAGGAGGTCGTGACCGCGGGCGCCACCGACATCCTCATCATCACCGGCGAGGCGAAGCGCGCGGTCGAGGACCACTTCGACCCCGCCAACGGGCTGTCGCACTCGGATACCCCGAACGACGGGCGTGGCCCGTTGTTCGACCACAGCGTCGTCGAGTTCTACTACACCCGCCAGGGCGCGCCAAGGGGCCTCGGCGACGCCATCCGCTGCGGAGAGCGCTTCGTCGGGGACGACCACTTCATCGTGGCGCTGGGCGACTGCATCATTACCAGCCCCGAGCCCGCGGCGCCGCTCCACAGGATGCTGGCGGCTCACGCCGAGTTCGGCGCGGAAGCCTCGATCCTCGTGCAGATCGTCAGTCACGAGGCCACCAGCCGCTACGGGATTGTCGCGCCCGGCCCCGATGTCAACGCCGATGCCTTCGAGATGTCGGACATCGTCGAGAAGCCCGGGCCACAGGCCGCCCCCAGTCGCTTCGGCGTGTGCGCCCGCTACGTCTTCTCCCCCAAGATCTTCGACTACCTGCGCGACCTCGAGCCCGGACACGGCTCGGAGATCCAGCTCACCGACGCGATTCGCGCGATGATCGCGGACGGCCACCGCGTGCTGGGGGTCCCGCTGCGGGCGGGCGAGCTGCGCCTGGACGTCGGGAACTTCGACAGCTACAGCCGGGCGTTCTTCCGCACCATGCTCACCGACGAAACTTACGGAGAGGACCTTCGGGCTTACACCGCGAACCTTCTCGCGCACTTGGACGATCCGTCCAACCCCGACCCTGACCTGCCAACACAGTCGTAGCGTGCCGTAACGAAGGGAGGCCAGACGATGCGAGAACTGAGCAGCCTGGTCGGTCTGCAGGTTATCGCGACCGAGGAGGGCAAACGGCTGGGCACGGTGGCTGATGCGCTCGTGGACCTCGCCGAGGGCACACTGGTGGCGGTGACGCTGGCGAAGACCCCGGAGCTACAGGTGATCCTGGCCGAGGACATCGCGGTCATCGGTCCGGACGCACTGATGATCGCCAGCAGCGACGCGCTCAGGAGCCGCGAGGAAGCGGGGGAGGCGCTTGAACGCGGACACCGGGTCCTCGACGAGCCGCCTGCGGTGATCACTACCAGGGGCACGCGCCTCGGGCAACTCGGCGCCGTCCAGATCGACGAGGGCTCGGGCAGGGTGGTGCGCTTCGAGGTCTCGTCCGGGACCCTCAAGGACGTGACCGAGGGCACGCTGGCCCTGCCGGTGGTCGAGGGGACGGTCCACGGCGAGGACACGGTCATTCTCCCCCACGAAGTGGTGGCGCGGCGGCTGGAGCAGGCCGGCGGCCTGCGCGGCGCACTGCGCAACTTCGCCCAGCGCCTCCGCACCGGCTACGGCCAGGCGGCGGAGCGCTCGGAGGAGATCCTGCACGAAGGCGGCGAGCGCCTGAAGGCACAGGCGCAGGAGGCGCGCAGGCGCGCCAATGAATTGGCCCAGGAGGCGCGTGACAAGGCCGACGACCTCGCCGACGAGGCGAAGGAGGCCGTTCAGCGGGCGACCGCCGAGGCCGAAGAGGCCGAGGTGGCCGAGGTGGCCGAGGTGGCCGAGGTGGCTGAGGAGGCCGAAGAGGCCAAGAAGGCCAAGAAGGCCGAAAAGGCCAGGAATGCCAGGAAGGCCAGAGAGGCCAAGAAGGCTGAGGAGGCCAAGGAGGCCAGGAAGGCCAGAAAGGCGAGAGAGGCCAAGGAGGCCAAGGAGACCAAGGAGACCGAAGAGGTCGAAGAGGCCGATGAGGAGCGCCCTGACGAGGACGACGAGCAGCAGGAACAGGAGCAGTAGCGCGCCGCGCGCGGGGCGAACAGCGTGGCAGGACACCACGGCATGACGACCGAGAGCAGCACTGACGTCACACGCGAGCTTGGTCACAGGCTGGCGGTGATCCCCGGCTTGGCGCTGCTGGCGGACGAGCCGCTGTCGCGGCACACGTCGTTCGGTATCGGCGGGCCCGCCGACCTGCTGGCCATCCCGCTCACCCCGGAGGCGCTGAGCCGGGCGATGGCGGTGGCGACGGGGCTGGGGGCGGCGCCGCTGTACCTGGGCAACGGCACCAACCTGATCGTGCGCGACGGCGGCATCCGGGGCCTGGTCATACGCCTGGCGGGCGGCCTGAGCGATATGCTGGTGACCGGCGGCCGGGCGAGAGTTGAGGCGGGCGCCTCCCTGGCGGCCGTGTGCTT
>JALGUI010000129.1 GCA_029820915.1 Candidatus Zipacnadia bacterium
GTGGCCGAGCATCGCCGGGATCGTGTCGAGCAGCGGTTCCGGGTCCACGTTGTTGTTGGCGAACCGCCCGGTCTCGCCCACGCGGCGGCCCGTGAGCAGGCTGTAGCGCGCCGCAATGCACACGGGCGTTGTGCTGATGCAGTGCGTGAACATCACGCCCTCGGACGCCAGCCGGTCCAGGTTGGGCGTGCGGATCGCCGAGTTGCCGGCGCAGCGCATGGCGTCGGCGCGCATCTGATCGACGTAGAGCAGGATGATGTTCGGGGCATCGTCCGCAGGCATGGACACAGGCTCCTTCGTCTGCCTTCTGACGGTCGGCGTGTCGGCCGAGGCGTTTCCGAGTCGATGCGCCCGTGACCTCCCCGTATGAGGGCGCAGGTCGGTGGTGCTTCGCGATGGAATACCCCGCAGGCGCTGATCGACGTTCGCGTGGAGGCCCCACATGGTGCGATGGTGGCCGGCATCGGCCCTGGTTGCCCTGGCGGGCGCGTGTGCGAGCGCAGCTCCGGTGGTCCACCTCATCGACGATTTCGAGGGCGAGTTACCCTCGCTGCACGCGGACGCGCGGATCGGCGAGATGCAATCACGTGCTGCGCTGGCGGCCGACGAACCAGGAGCCGCACTTCCTCAACTATGACTACCGCAGCCGCGGGGTCGAGATGGCGGAGTGGGACCGCCTCATCTTCCGCTACCGCATCGAGGCCGAGCGCGTGGACTGGTGGGGCGTCAAGATCATGGACCACCCGCTCGCCGACGGCCTGCAGGCCACCTACCGGCTGCCGGAGAGCGAGGTCGTCCTGGGCGAGTGGGCCGAGGCGGAGATCGCTCTGCACCCGCCGATGTGGCGCTGGGGCGACACGCCCAACGAGACCGCGCAGACCATCGTGTTCCGCGCCTCTGGCGTGCGCGGCGACGCGCCGGTCTTCCTCATCGACGACGTGCGCGTCGTGCGAACCGTGCTGCACATGAGCGCGGAGCCCGCCGGCCCGGCGCGCCGCGATGGCGACCGCTGGGCGCGCAGCTTCGCGGTGGCCCTGTCCAACCTCGGCGACGCGCCACTGGCGATCGCGTTTGAGGCCGGGGGACCCGACGAGGCGGTTCTTCTCGACCTGCCCGGGCCCCGCGAGCTGGCCGCCGGAGCCGACGAAGTCGTGGCCGCCGTCCTCTCGGTCCCCGCGGACGCCGAGCCGCTCTCCCTGTGGCGAGCGACGCTCGTGGCGGCGAGCGACGACGAGGACCGCACCGAGGAGGAGCTGGCGATGTCCATCCCGCTGGGCGAGGTCGAGCACCCGTGCCTGCTGGTCGCCAAGGCCGACATCCCCCGCATCCTGGCTCGCATCGACGAGCACGACTGGGCGCGCGAGGCCTGGGCGAAGATCAGGTCCGACGCCGACGGCTGGCTCGAGCGCGATATCGAGCCGCCCGACCGCGGCGGTCAGTGGTACCACTGGTACACCTGCGAGGAGTGCGGCTCCCGGCTGCGCACGGTGTCGCCTACCGAGCACGAGTGCCCCTCCTGCGGCGCCACCTACTCGGGCTGGCCCTATGACGATGTCCCCATCATGTCCGAGCACGGGCGCCTCTCCCGGGCCGTGCAGACGCTGGGCCTTGCCTACGCGCTCTCGGGCGAGCGGGCCTACGCCGACAGGGCGCGCGAGATCCTGCTGGGCTACGCGCAGGTCTACCTCGAGTACCCCCTGCACAACATCCGGGGCGAGGAGGGCCGCGGCGCCTGCCACGTCGCCGCCCAGCCGCTGTCGGAGGCCGTCTGGCTCATCCCCGTCGTCCAGGGCTTCGATTGCATCTTCGACGCCCTCAGCCCCGACGACCGGCAGGTCATCGCCGACAAGGTCCTCCTGCCCGCCGCCGAGCTGATCCGTGGCTACGCGCGCAGCATCCACAACATCCCGTGCTGGGAGAACGCCGCCTATGGCATGGTCGGGATCACGCTCGGCGACGAGGAGCTGGCCGCCCAGGCCATCAACGGCCCGTTCGGCTTCCGCAACCAGGTGGCGCAGGGCATCGACGATGACGGCGCCTGGTATGAGGGCGCCTGGGGCTATCACTACTACACGATGAGCGCGCTCGAGCCCCTGGCCGTGGCGGCCGAGCACGTCGGCATCGACCTGTACACCGACCGCTACCGGAGCATGTTCCTGGCGCCGGTCCGCATGATGACCCCGAACGGCTCGCTGCCCGCCTTCAACGACTCCGGCCGCACCAGCGCGCTCGGGCGCGGGCGCACCTACGAGAACGCCTACGCCCACTGGCCGCTCCCGGAGGTGGCGCTGGTGGCGGGCCGCGGCGGCCGCACCACCATGGAGGCGCTGCTGTGGGGCGCCGATGAGATCCCGTCGGCGACGTCGCAGCTCTCCTCGGCGATCTTCCCCGCCGCCGGCGTCGTCATCCTGCGCACCGACGCCGACGAGCGGCCCGAGGGCGTGGTGGCGGGCGTCCCGGCCAACTACGTCGCCCTCGACTACGGCCCGCATGGCGGCGGCCATGGCCACCCGGACAAGCTCGGCTTCGAGTTCTACGCCCTCGGCCGGCTCGTCGCCACCGATCCCGGCTCCATCGCCTACGGCAACCCCGCCCACGGTGGTTGGTACAAGCAGACGCTGAGCCACAACACCGTGGTCGTGGACGGCGCCGGTCAGCAGCCCACCGAGGGCCGCCTGCTCTTCGCGAGCTTCGGCGACGACATGGCGCTGGCCGCCGCCGAGAGTGACGGCGCCTACCCGGGTGTGACTCTGCGGCGCGTGATGGCGCTGCTGCCGGACGTGCTGCTTGACATCACGTTGGCCCTGTCCGACGAGGAGCACCGGTACGAGTGGGCGTATCACAGCCGAGGCGAGTTCGCCACCGAGCTTCCGCTCACCGACCTGTCCGAGCCGCCGGGCGCCGGTCCGTGGGAGTGGGCCGAGCAGCCGCGCACGGCGGGCGAGCTCGACGCCTGGCGCGCCGAGTGGCGCATCGACGATGGCCTCACCGTGCGGGCGGCGCAGGTCGCCAGTCGTCCGGTCGAACTGCTCACCGCTATCGGCCGCGGCAACCCCGCGAGCGCCCGCGACCCGTTCGTGGTGGCGCGCACGGGCGGCTCGCAGGTCGCCTGGGGCACCGCGCTGTCGTGGAGCGGCGAGGAGCAGCCCACGGCCGTGCGCCTGCTGCGTGGCACGCGCGCCGGCGAGGAGCTGCCCCTGTCCGAGGCCGTCGGCATGGAGGCGGCGGTCGGCGGTCGGCGCCTCGTCCTGCTCCTGGCGCAGGGCTCCGTGGAGTTTGAGGGCATGGCCCTCGACGGCGCGGGCGCGCTCGTGGTCTTCGAGGGCGCGACGCCGACCGCGTGGCTCGTCGCGGACGGGACCGAGCTGCGCGTGGGCGGAGAGACGCTCGGGGCGCAGTAGCCGCCTACAGCGCGGCCAGCCGCGCCAGCACCTCCGCCCGCGCCGCGGCCGCGGCGTGGACATCCTCCGGATCATCGAGGACCCCTGCGACCGTCTCGCCCAGCCACGCCCGCTGCTCGTCGGCGTCGGCGCGGCCCGCGATGGCGCGCTCGAAGAGCCAGAGGTACACGTAGTCCTCGATCCCCTCGCGCCAGGCCTCCCAGCGCTTGCCGGGGATGATCGCCTCCGCCCGGCTCACGTCCTCGGGCGCGCCCTGGAGCGTGTAGATAACGCCATAGTCCGAGCCATTGCCGCTGAAGTCGTCCCACAGGTCCTCGTCCTGCCAGTCTCCCCCCTGCGCATAGGCCCAGAAGCCCGCGCCCGTTGCTCCGTCGCGCCACGCCCGCCACAGGTGCAGGCGGTACGCCTGGTAGGGGTCTGACTCGCGCCGGCCGACCGTGTACGACCAGACCGTGGCGCCGGTCTCCCGGATCATCTCAAGCTGATGCGGGCGCCGCTCGTAGGCCGTTAGGCTCGGGCACCAGACGTCCACCAGCGCCAGCACGTCCCGCAGCCGCTCGTCGGAATCGCGGGCCATCGGGTCGGCGAACAGCCGCACCTGCGGATCGACCTCGCGCGTGAGCCCGGCGATCTCCGCGTAGACCTCGTCGATGGTCTCGTCGAGCGGGTAGAGGATGAAGCGGTCGTAGCCGACGCCGACCTCCTGCGCGTGCTCCACCCACGCGGGCAGCCACTGCCCGTAGAGCCGCCGCCACGGCTCGCTGAACCGCTCGAACTGATCGAAGCCGCGGCGGCTGTGCGAGAAGCCCGCGAAGAACGCGATGCCGTGGTCGCTCATCGGTCGGCACAGCTCAATCATCTGGTCGTGCCGCGAGAAGTCCATCGGCGCGGTCATGTTGCCCTGCTCGTCCACCTCCGCAGGCCACGGCACTGAGTTGCTGGTCAGGATCGTCACGTTGGTGTGATGTGCCAGCAGGTCGGCGATGGCCACGTCCTCGATCCCCTGCAGCGCCGGCCAGGTGTCCAGGTACTGCCAGGAGTAGGTGGAGATGGGCAGGTCGTCGGGGATGCGGGCGTCGGCGATCCTGATCGTCACCGGCATCCGCTGCGGCCAGGCGGAGGGAAGCAGCAGGGCCCCCGTATGCACGCCCGGCCGCGCGTCCCCGCTCGCCACGCTCAGCCACACCTGCCGAGTCTCGCGCGCGGGCACGCGCAGCGATCCGTCGTCGAGCAGCGGCAGGGCGTCGGCGAGCAGGTTCCCCTGACGCGTCGCGATGAAGCGCGCCTCGCGGAGTTGCACCAGGCCGTCGAGGCCCTCGACCTCCACCCGGACCTCGATCTCATCGTCGCTCAGGTTCGTGACGTTGACCGCGCCGGCCGCATGCGCGTTGCCCCCCAGCACGACCTCAAGGCCGCTCTCGGGCTCCGAGGGGGGCAGATCACGCGGCGACAGGAACGCGTACGGATCGGACGGCCACACCACCACCTGCCTCTCGCCCCGCACCGCCCGGACGACGTCGGCGTGGAGGGCGGCCACCTCCATCTCCACCGCCCGTACGGCCTCGCCGACGGTCTCCGTGAGTGCCGCGATCTGCTGCTCCAGCGCCTCTATGCGCTCGCCCGGGTCGGCCGGCGCACCGTCGGGCGCGTCCTCGAGCCTCGCTCGCATCCCGGCCAGGTCCCGGCGCAGCCGGCGCTGCAGCGGCGTCTCCGGGACCTCCGCGATCAGCGGCTCGATGGTCTCGTCGGGCAGCGTCACCGCCGCCGGGTCATGGTCGCCCGCCAGCACCTCGATCTCGTCCGCGAACGCGAAGACCCCGCTTGCGCGCAGCCTCACCAGCACGAACCGACCGCGCGCTGCCAAGTCCTCGGCCTCGACCCAGCGGCGCGCAAGCTGCGGGTCCCCCCGGGTGTCGATGCGCGCCACGACGTGCCAGGCCTCACCGTCGTCGCTGACCGCGAAGATGCCCGAGGGCAGGTAGACGCTTGCGTTGGGGCCGGATGACGTGCGGAAGCGGATGGTGTCGATCGCCCGAACGCCGCCCAGATCGATGATCACGTCCGCCTCGCCATCGACCGGCAGCTTCCACCCGACGCAGCCCTCCTGGATCCAGAACTGCTCGGGCCCCACGAACTCGCTATCGGTGAGCTGCACGATATCGCCGTCATCGGTGCACAGGGCGTAGCTGGGCGCCGGCACGAGCGTGTACGGGCAGTCCAGGGCGAGGTTCTCGGCGAAGGCCGCCACGCACGTCATCGCGGCTGCCAGCGCCACTATCGTCAGCACTGCCAAGCCTCGGGTGGTCATCAATCTCGCCTCCAGCCGGTGGACTACTCCCCGATGCCCTCGACCATGGCCCGGGCGGCGGCGCGCACGGCCTCGCGCTTGTAGTCGGCGCTGCGGCGCGTGACCGTGATCAGGTCGGCGATCTCGGCGTTGGTGTGCGAGAACAGCCGGTCGATCGCCACCAGGCATGTGGCGATGCCGCCTCCCGAGCCGCCCGCGGCCGCCACGCCGATGACCGGCTTCTCGACCAGCCCCTCACCCTTGGCGCCGATGTTGCAGCGCCGCAGGCGGTCGGTGAAGGCCTTGACGCACTCGCTGAGTTCACCGAAGTAAACCGGCGTGACCAGCACCCAGGCGTCGGCCTCCAGCACCTTCGCCCGCACGTCGGCGAAGCCGTCGTCGATCACGCACAGGCCCTCCTCGCGGCACTTGCCCCAGCCGTCGGCGCACTGGCCGCAGTGCGCGATCTCGTGGTCGGTGAGCCCGACCAGCTCGACCTCCGCCCCGGCCTGAGCGGCGCCGTCCAGCGCCGCCTCGGCCAGACTCGCGGTCAGGCCGTCGTCGTTAGGACTGCCCTGCAGTGCCACCACCTTCACGTCGCACCACTCCTCTCACCACGACTACCACCCGGCCTGTAGCGCCGGCTGCAGCGGCGCGGGAGCCGGCGCGGTCTCACCGACCGTCTCCATCGCGACGGCCCACAGGTACAGGCAGGTGTAAAACGCCGTTCGGACGTACGCCACGAACGCCGAGGCCAACACGAACAGCAGCAGCGCAACGCCGATCGCCACCGGCAGCAGGACCGGGGCGGCGAAGAAGGCCCCAATGGCCAGCCCGATGCCGACGACCGTCATGACGCCACTGATCACTCGCGCCGCCAGCATCAGCCCCAGCTCGCCGACCACGATCTGCACGATATTGTGGCGATGGAGCTTCGTAGCGCGGTTTGCCGCCTCCATGAATGGTGAGTCCTCAAGCATCATGACCGGCAGGATCAGGTAGGTCGCCGCCACCCAGGCGCGCTGGACCGTGTCGGCGGCCATGTCGCGCAGCCCCCGGCGCCGACCACCCCGGATCACTCCCGCGATCAGCGCCACCGCCACGCTCGCGAGGGCCAGCAGCGTGATGCCGCCGATGTTGCGCACGCCGTCGGCGAAGGCGCTGCCGAGCTGCGCGTCCTCGCCCCGCAGGTGCACGTCCACCAGGTGCACCGTCATGCCGGTGAAGAAGTAGGTGACGAGATAGGTCACGAAGGCGGCCGCGATGAGGATGACCCAGCCCGTGACCGAGATCCCCTCTTCCTCCACCAGCGGCTTGAGCTGCCCCGTCAGGTGGAGAATCAGCCCGAGCCCGCCCAGCAGCACGATGTTGGCGAGCACCGAGAAGACCGAGGGCAGGAACAGGTCCTTGTCGCGGAAGGCCATGGCGAACGACTCGCGCAGGAAGGCCCACCCGCGCGACAGCGAGTCGAACAGCCCCCGGCCACCTACGACCTGGTCGGGGTGCCAGGGTGCCGGGCTCGTGGCGTAGGCCACCTCGGGCTGCGCCGCCGCGGCCCCGGGCTCGCCTTCCGTGGGCCACGCGGTCCCCGCGCCGGCGGGGGCCTGCTGAGCCGGCTGCGGCTCCTGCGTGGCCGCATCCCCGACGAGCCGGCCCTCATCGAGCTTCGCGCCACAAGCCAGGCACTGCTGGTCGCCGGCGTAGACCCTCTCGCCGCACGCCGGGCACGTCAGCTTCCCATGGTCCGAGGCCATTCTCGACGCTCCCATCGCCGCTCCGTGGCTGTGAGGAGTCGCACGCTCGCCGCTTCCCCGGGGTTGACGGCCTTTCCTCCGCCCGCATCGGCGTCCGGTACATGAAAGGGCCGGCAGCACGGGGCTGCCGGCCAGGTAATTCGGTTCGGCTCGCGGGCGGCTACATCGCCGCGCCCGCCACCTTGTCGCCGAGCTGGAGGTTGATGAGCTTGACGCCGCCGGCGGATCGGCTGCGCTGAGAGATGTCATCCACCGCCGTCATGATCGCGCGCCCCTGCGCCGTGTAGATGAGCACGCGCTCGCCCGGATCCGCGCAGGTCTCGACGCGGACAATCGCCACGACGGCGCCGCTGTCCTCGGTGACCTTGTACCCGGTGACCCCGCCGCCACCGCGCTTCTGCGTCCTGAACTCGTCGGGAGAAACCAGCTTGCCATACCCGTTCTCTGTGATGACCAGAGCCATGCTCGCCATCGTATCTACCTCCACGCCTTGCTTAGTGCGGTTCAGTCTGTATAACTTTACACCAGAATCGCTGAGGAATGCAAGCAGTTCTTGGACTGGAATCGCCGCCCCGTCGCTCTACGGGCCTTCTGCGACGCGTACGACGACCAGGTCCTCGGGCCCCAGCTCCACCGCGAAGGCATCATCGACCACGGCCTCGACCGGCGCATCCGCCAGAACGGCGGTCACCACGAGGCGCTCGAGGCTCAGAGCGGCGGCGTCAAGCGTGATGGTCGCGCGGCGCGCCTCGAGGCTGTCGTTGAAGAGCGTCAGGAAGAGCTCACCGCCCTCGCCTGAGGCCCCGAGCGGCCCCCGGCCGAAGCGCTCGACGTAGACCAGCGGGTCGCTGCTGTGCGCGTACGTCACCGGCTCCCAGCCCGCGCGGCTCAGCGCCGCGCATACCGGGATGTACTTGCGGAACAGCTCCCGGTCGCGGTTGTAGAGGTTCGGGCGGTCCCAGTAGCGCTCCGTGGCCGCATTGTGCGAGAAGAAGCTGGGGAAGACCCCGTAGGCGATCGTGCGCTTGAAGTACAGCTCTACCCACTCGGGCGCGAAATCGTCGTACACGGTGTTCAGCAGCGTCAGGTAGGGCCGCTGGTAGCAGATCGCCCGCCGGTAGTTCAGCGCCATGTCCGGCATCGGCCGGTAGTCCTCGCCCGGCGACCAGTTCGTCTCCGTGCCCATCACGTCCAGCCACGCGGCCAGCCATGGGAAGCGACTCGGCGTGCTGTTGGCGAACAGCATCAGGCCGCGCTCGTGCAGCGGCTCGGCCAGGCTGCGCGCGAACTCCACCGCATTGAAGATGGTGAGCTGGCAGACGCTGCCGTCGCGCGTGAAGGTCAGCGGCGTCGCGCTATAGCGCCAGTGCTCGCGGCGGAAGTTCGGCGTCGTGGCCGCCATCTCGGAGGAATCGATGTATATCCCGTCGAGTTCGCCCGGCTCTGTAGGCTCGAAGCCCGGGTTGCGCAGCAGGTTCGTGTCGCCGCCGACCTCGCCGAAGAACAGGTCGTCGAATCGCACCGAGCCGGTCGCCTCGCCGCACAACATGGCGTACACCGCGGCGCTCCTGACCGGCTTCTCGACCTCGATCACGGTCTCGGCCTGCTGCCAGCCCTCCGCCGCCGCGTCGAAGATCGCCTTCCGGCCCCACAGGTGGTCCTCGTCGGTGTAGGTGATGTCCACGTACAGGCACCACT
>JALGUI010000130.1 GCA_029820915.1 Candidatus Zipacnadia bacterium
AGCACGAGGGCGGCGGCGATCAGATAGACGAGCGAGCGCCGCAGCTTGGTACCCGACAGCAGTCGCGACTGCTCAAGGGGCACGGGCGGGCGCGAGGGCACGTCTGCACCACCCACTTCCCCCCTAGTCTCCCACCGGCGTTGCCCGTGCGCAGGAGTTGGCAACGCTGGTGAGCCGCACCTTCACGGGGCCCTCGGCGTCGGGCGATACCTCCGGTACGTAGATTACCAGACCATCGACGCATCCGACAAGGCCCATTTCGGGGACGCGGAGGACATCGTCGGGCTGGATCTCAAGCTTGTGGCCGGTCTGATGGCGGCGGATGCGTCGCAGAGCGCGACGGTTCTCGAGCGGGATGATCTCGAAGTGCTCCGGGCTCGTGCCGGCCTCGGCACGGGCGTAGACCTCGCAGTCGAGGTCCTGCTCGAGTTCGTCCACGTACTCTCCGAAGGGGCCGATGAGCTCGATGATGACCTGGGGGGCGGCCAGGACATTGAAGAGAGCGGCGCCATTGGCACGGGCAACGCGCCTGATCTCGCGTTCGATCCTCGCGGCCACGGTCTCAGCGGAGAGAATGCGGCCGTGGCCGCTGCAGCAGGGGCAGGAGGTCTGGAGGGTCTGCGACAGGCTCTCGCCGGTGCGCTTGCGCGTCATCTCGACCAGGCCAAGTCGAGTGATGTGCATGATGCGGGTCTTCATACGATCGCGCTCGAAGGCCTTGCGGAGGGCGGCAGTGACGCGCTTGCGATGCTGCGGCTTGTCCATGTCGATGAAGTCGATGACGATGATGCCGCCGATGTCGCGCAGCTTGAGCTGGTTGGCGACCTCCTCAGCGGCGTCCAGATTGGTGCGGAGCACGGTGTCCTCGAGGTTCTTGCCGGTGAACTTGCCGGTGTTGACGTCGATGGTGGTCAGTGCCTCGGTCGGCTCGATGCTGAGCCAGCCGCCGTGCGGGAGCCAGACCTTTGGCTGAAGCGCGCGCTCGATCTGGGCCTCGACGTCATAGTGGATGAAGATGGGCTCGTCATCGCGGTAGAGCCGCACGCGGTCGCGGAGCTGAGGGGCGACGTTGTGGAGCAGGTTCAGGACCTTGTCGTAGGTGACCTTGTCGTCGATGAGGAACTCGTCTACTTCCTCGGAGAAGACGTCGCGCAGCACTTCAAGGACGAGACTGAGGTCCTCGTGGATGAGCGCGGGGGCCTTCGCCTGCTGGGTGCGGCCCTGTATGGTCTGCCACAAGCGCGTGAGGAAGCGGACATCGTCTTCAAGCTCCTCCTTGGTCGCGCCCTGCGCGCGGGTCCGGACGATGATGCCAAACTCGTCGGGGCAAACCTCGCGCCCGAGGGTGCGCAGGCGCTTGCGCTCGTCCTCGTCCTCGATCTTCTTGGAGACCCCGACCTTCTCGCTGGTGTCGATCATCAGCACGAGATAGCGGCCCGGCAGTGAGATGCGGCGCGTGCCTCGGGCGCCCTTGTCGCCAAGGGGGCCCTTGACGACCTGCACGAGGAACTCCTCGCCCTTCTGGACGACCTCGCCGATGGGTGGAAACGCGCTCATCTTTCGGCGCATGTCCTTGCGGGACGGCTCTTCGGTGACGGCGTCTGAGACGTGGATGAAGACGTTCTTGTCGAGTCCGCACTCTACGAAGGCGGCGTCGAGGCCGCGCACGACGTTCTCGACGCGGCACTTGTAGACGTTGCCTACCACCCGCTCGCCACGCTCGACCATGAGCTCGGCGAGACGGTCGTCCTCCATCATAGCTACGCGCGTCTGTCGGCTTGAGACGTTGGCGATGATCCTGTTTGGCATGTGGTTCCTCTCTCTTCGCGGTTGGCGCAACGCCTTGGCGGCTGTGCAGCGAGGCGCGGCCACCCCGGTGGCCCCTCGCCGAGCAGCAACCGCTAGCGCCAACCTGCAAGAAGACTGACTACGGCTTGCGCGGTACTTTGCGGGGGGCCGGGCGTGCCGGCCTCCGCCGCCAAACTTGGTGCGCGCTCAGGGCGCGCGACGGCCACAACGTCAGTGCAGAACGAGGCGCGTCACCCTTCGCACGTCAAGGTCAACACGCCGGTCGGTCAAGTCCCCTAGCTGTCGGCGGATGGCCTCGACGACCTCCAGGGGCTTAACGAGGCTGTCCTGCTGCAGCGCCAGGGACATGCAGAGCCGCGGCCCGACGCCCTCTGAGCCGGACTCATGGACCTCTAACGAATGGATCCCGGGGCGAATGTCGATCTCCCGGGTGCGTGAAGTGGTTTCGCGGAGGACCGTGACGGTTCCTGCATCCATGAGACGCTCAATGGCCTCCGCCAGTACATGCATACCCGATTCCGCGCTCGGCGCCAACTCGATATCATAGTCAGCACGGGTGAGGCCCGACAGGTGCTTGCGTTTTGGGCCAGAGACAACGCCGACGTCGATGACGGCGAGGTCGGGCGGCAACTGCTCGGACAGCGCGCGCAGCACGTCGCCCGCCTGCAGCGGGCGCTCCAGCTCGATCTGGCACAACTCACGCTCGCCGGCGACGCCGACGGGGAGGGCGCTGGCGAAGCCGATCTGGGCGCGAGGGTTGAAGCCCTGCGAGTACTTCACCGGCAGGCCGGCGCGGCGGACGGCGCGGTCGATGGCGCGGGCGAGGTCGAGGTGCGACAGGAAGCGCAGCGGTCCGGCCTTGCGGAAGGCGACGATGGCGAAGTGGCGGATGAGGGGCTCCACTCAGGTCGCCTCTCCCCGGTCGCCCCAGGTGATCGGCGGGCAGTCGGGCACCAGCCTGCGCATGCCACAGCCGACGCAGCCGGCCTCTCGACAGTCGGGGGTGGGCTCGGCGCGGCGGGCGCGCCCGAACTCGGCCTCGAGGAAGGTCTTCGTGACGCCGGCGTCGATGACGTCCCACGGCAGCTCGGCCGATGTAGGGAGGAATTGACGGGCACATTCGGCCAGATCGAGGTCATGGTCGGCGAAGGCGCGACGCCAGAGTTCGGCATCGAACTTCTCGCCCCAACCGTCGAAGAGCGCGCCGGCGCGGTATGCCGACAGGATGACGTCGCCGAGCCCCCGGTCGCCGCGGGCGAGGGCCGCCTCGAGCATGGTGGCGTCGAAGTCGCTGAAGGACAAGCTCACGCGGCGATCGGTGATCCGGCCGTAGAGCAGCTCGCGCCTGCGTTGGAGGTCCTCAGGATCAGCCGTGCCCAGCCACTGGAACGGCGTGTGCGGCTTGGGGATAAGGGCGTTGATGCTGGCGCTCAACTTGAACCGGCCATAGGCCGCGCGGGACAGCTCCCTACGGGCGACGGCGAGGACGTCGTCGATGAGGTCCGCGATGGCGAGCACGTCCTCGTCGGTCTCGCGGGGGAGGCCGATCATGAAGTAGAGCTTCAGCCGCTGCCAGCCGCTGCGGAAGGCGGCGCTCGCCGCGGACAGCAGGTCTTCGGCGGTCACGTCCTTGTTGATGATATCGCGCATGCGCTGGGAGCCCGCCTCGGGCGCGAGCGTGAGGCCGCTCTTGCGCACACGCTGGAGGCGCTCGGCGAGGCCGACGCTGAAGGTATCCACGCGGAGGGATGGCATGCCGACCGAGACGCGGCGGGGGCCGAGGCGCTCGTGGAGGCGGTCGATGAGCGGGGCGATGCGCGTGTAGTCGGGGCAGTTGAGGGAGAGCAGCGAGAGCTCGTCGTAGCCGGTGCTGCGGATGATCTCGTCGGCCTGCTCGACGAGCAGGTCGAGGTCGCGCTCGCGCACGGGCCGGTAGACCATGCCGGCCTGACAGAACCGGCAGCCGCGGGTGCAGCCGCGGGTTATCTCGATCTCGGCGCGGTCGTGGATCGCGTCGGTATGCGGCACAACGGGGGCCAGCGGATACGGCTGCGCGTCGAGGTCGCGCACGACGCGGCGGGTGACGCGCGAGGGGTACTGCTCGCCGCGCGACTCCGGGATCAGCAGGCCCTCGGCGGACGGGCGGAGCCGGTAGCCGGACGGCACGTAGACGCCCTCGAGGGACGCGATGCGTTGAAGCAGCTCGCGGCGCTGCGCGTGGGTGCGGTCGGCGCGCCGGCGGAGCGACTGTGGCAGGTCTGCCAGCAGGTCGAGCAGCTCGTCGAGGGCCTCCTCGCCGTCGCCGATGACGAAGCAGTCGAAGAAGTCGGCCATGGGCTCAGGGTTGAAGGCGCAGGGGCCGCCTGCCACAACGAGCGGCTCGGGGCCGGTGCGGTCGGCGGCGCGGAGTGGAATGCCGCTGAGGTCGAGGAGCGCGAGGACGTTGGTGTAGGTGAGCTCGTGCTGGAGCGTGATGCCGACCAGGTCGAAGTCGCGGAGCGGGGTGCGCGTCTCGAGGCCGGCGAGCGGGATCTCGTGTTCGCGCATCAATGCAATGGCGTCGGTCCAAGGCAGGAAGACCCGCTCGCACGCGGCGTCCGGTCGGCGATTGGCGACCTCGTAGAGAATGTGCAGGCCGGCATGGGACATGCCCACCTCATAGGTGTCGGGATAGCAGATCGCCATACGCACGCCAACTCCGGCGGGCTTGACGATCTGGTTCCACTCGCCGCCGAGGTAGCGGGCTGGGGTCTCGACCTGTTGGAGTAGCGAGTCCGGGAGCATGTAAGAACCAGACAACTCCAGCCGATCGCTGGAGCCTGGGATGATCCTGTGATCGGTTTGCGTCTGCTTACCCATGATAGGCCCGGCGGGAGGGGACTGTCAAGGGATGTGAAGGCGCGACAACTGGCGCCGGCGATTGTCTCTAGCAAGAGCAGAGGTGAAATGGACGGCGAATGCGAACGCGTGGATGGCTGAGCCTGACGCGGGTAGAAGCGCACGCTTGCACACGGGGAGGTAGTCTGGTGGCGAATCGGAAGTCGGTAGCGGTTATTGTGGCGCTGTTGGCGATCGTGGGCCTGATAGCAGCGCTGAAGCTGTCGGTGGCGCAGGACCTGCTGAGCGGCGACAGTGTGGAGCAGCGGCGCGTGGTCGCGGCGGTGCCGGCGGAGTCGGTGACGGAGTATGAGCCCGATCCGTTCGAGCCGGAGCGCCTGCGCAGCAGCACCGTACGAGTGCGGCGGGTGGCGGTCGTGTACTCGGACGGGAGCATCGAGATCACGCCCTGCCAATGAGCCGGTGCCGCGGGGGGGCATCCGGGGCGGAGGAGGTCAGAGATGGTCAATACCGAGGTGGGGTTCACGGCCTACTTCGACAGGTACTGCGAGACACTGGGCAGCGGCGGGTCGCTGCTGGTGTCACTGGATGGCGGCGGCCGGCCGAACGCGATGACGATCGGGTGGGCGCTGCTGGGGGTGGTGTGGGGGCGGCCTATGTGCGCGGTTCTCGTGCGGCCATCACGCTACACGTATGGGTGTATCGAGGCCACCGGGGACTTCACGGTGAACGTGCCGCCGCCGGAGCTGGCGGAGGAGGTGCTGTTCTGCGGCACCGAGTCGGGGCGGGACTGGGATAAGTTCGCCGAGTGCGGGTTCACGGCGACGCCGGGGCGGAAGGTGAAGTCGCCGGGAATCGCTGAGTGCTGGATCACACATGAGTGCGTAGTCGTCCAGAAGAACGATGTGGCGCCGGAACACTTCGTGCCGGAGATCGTGGACGCGCTGTACGCGCGCGGGGACTTCCATCGCGTGTATTACGGCGAGATCGTGGCCAGCTATGCGGACGTGGCACGGCTGGAGCAGGGGTAGCGTCCGGGCGGTCACCAAGGCAAGCGACGCCGCCGGCGATGATGCCGGCGGCGTCGTCGCACGTGGGAGCCGGGAGAAGGAATGGCGGGCGAGGCGCGCGAAGATGAGGACGAGGAACGGTTACGACGGTCAGGCAGACCAGGGAGGTCCATGTGCCATGGCGAGGGTTGTCACCTACGGCGAGATCATGCTGCGGCTGGCGCCACCCGGCTTCCAGCGCTTCGTCCAGGCGAGGTCGTTTGACGTGATCTACGGGGGCGGCGAGGCGAATGTCGCGGTGAGTCTGGCGAACTACGGGATCGACGCCCGGTTCGTGACGGCGCTGCCGCCGCACGAGATAGGCGATGCGTGCGAGAACTACCTGCGGCAGTTCGGGGTGGACACGTCGTTCGTCCTGAGGCAGGGAGAGCGGCTGGGCATCTACTTCCTGGAGATGGGGGCGATGCAGCGCGGATCGAAGGTGATCTACGATCGCGCGAACTCGGCGCTGTCGGAGATTCAGCCGGGGGACGTGAACTGGCGGGCGGTGTTCGACGGGGCGGACTGGTTCCACTGGACGGGGATCACGCCGGCGATCAGCGCCGGGGCCGCGGAGGCGCTGCAGGAGGCCGTGGAAACCGCGGCCGGGATGGGCGTGACGATGTCGTGCGACCTGAACTACCGGAGCAAGCTGTGGAAGTGGGGGAAGCAGCCGGGCGAGGTGATGGCCGGGCTGGTGGAGTACGCGGACTACGCCATCGGGAACGAGGAGGACGCCGACAAGGTGTTCGGCATCCGGCCCGAGGGCGTGGATGTGGAGGCCGGCGAGCTGGACGCGGGGGCGTACGAGAGCGTGTGCCGGCAGCTTATGGACCGGTTCGGCAAGCTGAAGAAGGTGGGCATCACGCTGCGCACGAGCATCTCGGCGTCGCACAACCGCTGGAGCGGAGTGCTGTACGACGGGGAGACGCTGCACCGGGCCAAGGAGTACGACGTCACGCACATGGTGGACCGCGTGGGCGGAGGCGACAGCTTCTGCGGCGGCCTGATCTATTCGCTGCTGCAGGGCAAGACGGACCAGGAGGCAATTGAGTTCGCGGTGGCCGCGAGCTGCTTCAAGCACAGCATCTACGGCGACTTCAATCTCGTAGGCGTGGCCGACGTGGAGAAGCTGGCGGGCGGCCCGGGGACGGGTCGGGTACAGCGCTGAGGGCAGAGAGCGATGGAAGGCGGCAGTAACGGCGTGTGGCAGTCGGCCTTGTGCCGACCGACGGGGGAGGGCGCCGGCCGCAGGCCCTGTCCTGCGGGGTCGAAGGCATACACGCCGTTCTGGCGGCGCTGCGTGGCCGACGAGTCGTGTCCTACGCGGTTGGGCGCGTGTTGACCGGCCACAGTGATTGTGGTATTGTGCAACTCCCGGAAACGGGAATGTACGGGGCGTGCGGAGCGCTGAGCCGGCATGGGCGGCGCTTCGCGTGTCGCAAGCCTATCGCTGAGCCGGCATGGGCGGCGCTTCGCGTGTCGCAAGCCTATCGCGTCAACGTCGGCGCTGCTCGGCTCGGTCACGGGCCGAAGCGTTTTGACGTGCGACCGGTTCGGCCGGTCGTGGAACGGAGGAGAGCACACTGGCACTGGTGACGATGAAGGAACTGCTGGAAGCGGGGGTGCACTTCGGGCACCAGACGAGGCGCTGGAACCCGAAGATGAAGCCGTTCATCTACCACGAGCGGAACGGGATCTACATCATCGATCTGCACGCGACGCTCCGGCTGGTGGAGTCGGCGTATGAGTTCGTGCGAGGGGTGGCGGTGGATGGCGGCACGGTCCTGTTCGTATGCACGAAGCGGCAGGGCCAGGAGTCCGTGGAGGAGGCGGCCCAGAAGTGCGGGATGCCGTACGTGACGAACCGCTGGTTGGGCGGGATGCTGACGAACTGGCAGACGATTCGGGGCCGGATCGGCTACCTGGTCGAGCTGACGAACGCCGAGGAGCGGGGCGAGTGGGCTCGCCTGACGAAGAAGGAGGGGCTGAGGCTCTCGCGCGAGCGCGAGAAGCTCGAGCATTCGCTGGGCGGCATCAAGGACATGGGGGGCGTCCCGGACGTGGTCTTCATCGTGGACACGAAGCGCGAGGAGACGGCGGTGGCTGAGGCGGCGAAGCTGGGACTGCCGATCGTGGGCGTGATCGACACGAACTGCGACCCGGAGCCGATCGACCACCCGATTCCCGGGAACGACGACGCGATTCGCGCCATCCGGCTGTTCGCGAACCTGATTAGCGAGGCGGTGCTGGAGGGGCGGGTGGCGTATCAGCAGGAGCTTGTCAAGGAGGCCGACAGTCTCGAGCAGGCCGAACAGATGGCGGCGAGGGCCGGCATCGTGCTTGACGAGAAGGTCTTGGCACAGGTGGCCGCGGAAGAGGCTGCGGCGCAGGCGGCCGCAGCCCCGGCTGCAGCGAAGGAAGAGCCGGTCGGGGCGTTGGACGGCGCGGTGGAGGATCAGTTCATCGACCTGATCGACGACGAAGCGCAATCGAGTTGACGCGAAGCGCGGGATCGCGGGGGCGTTGGCGCTGCGCAGGAGTATTGCAGGAGGATGCTGATGTCAGTGGACGCGGGCAAGGTCAAGGAACTGCGAGCGAAGACAGGCGCGGGGTTCATGGACTGCAAGAACGCCCTCACCGAGGCGGAGGGCGACATGGAGAAGGCGGTCGATCTGCTGCGCCAGAAGGGCATCGATGTTGCGATGTCGCGAGAGGGCAAGGCGACGGAGGAAGGGATCATCGCCTCGTACGTTCATGCGGGCAACCAGATCGGCGTGCTGGTCGATCTGCGGTGCGAGACGGACTTCGTGGCGCGCACGGACGAGTTCCGCGAGTTCGGCCGTGACCTTGCGATGCAGGTGGCGGCGATGCATCCGCGGTGGGTTTTGCCCGAGGACGTACCGCGCGAGGTACTGGACCATGAGCGTGAGGTGCTTCGGCAGCAGGCCCTGGAGGAGGGCAAGCCCGAGCACATCGTGGAGAAGATGGTTGAGGGTCGCCTGCAGAAGTTCTACGAGAATATGTGTCTGCTCCAACAGCCGTTCATCCGGGATGACGGGGTGACGATCGAGGACAAGCTCAACGAGTTGATAGCTCAGTGCGGTGAGCGCGTGGTGATCTCGCGCTTCGTCCGGTACCAGGTCGGAGGGGACGAGCAGTAGTCAGGAGGCGCAGGTGAGCGGAGAGGCACCGAGCCGATACAACCGCGTGCTGGTGAAGCTCAGTGGTGGGGCATTCAGTGGCCCCGACCGTGGAGGCGTTCACTGGCCGACGGTGTTCCGTATTGCCGAAGAGGTCCGCGACGCATCGCAAACGGGCGTGGAGATGGCGATCGTGGTCGGTGGCGGCAACATCTGGCGCGGCCACGAGGCGGCGACGCAGGGAATGGAGCGCGCGGCCGCGGATTACGCAGGAATGGTCGCGACGGTGATCAACGCCCTGGCTCTGCAGGATGTCCTCGAAGGCATGGGCGTGGACACGCGGGCGCAGACGGCGATCGAGATGCGGGAGGTCGCGGAGCCGTTCATCAGGAGGCGGGCGATCCGTCACCTGGAGAAGGGCCGGGTAGTGATCTTTGGTGCGGGGACGGGGAACCCGTACTTCACGAGCGACACGGCGGGCGTGCTGCGGGCGGTGGAGATCGGCGCCGACGTGATCATGAAGGCGACCGATGTGGACGGCGTGTACGACAGTGACCCCGACAAGAACGCGCACGCGGAACTGCTGCGTGAGGTGTCACACCTCGATGTGCTCAATCGAGATCTGCGCGTGATGGACGCCACTGCCATCTCCCTGGCGAAGGACAACTGCCTGCCGATCATCGTGTTCAACATGAACGTGCCGGGGAACATCGTGCGGGTAGTGAAGGGGGAGCCGATCGGGACGGTTGTGCGATAGTCGGTGATCCCGGCCTCACGGAGGGATGATAATGGACCGACTCATAGCGAACGCCAAGGCGGACATGGAGAAGACGGTGGAGGTCGTTCGCAAGGAGCTATCGGCGTACCGGACCGGGCGGGCGTCGCCGGCACTGGTGGAGAGCCTGGAAGTCGAGTACTACGGGACGATGGTGCCGCTGAACCAGATCGCATCGATCCAGGTGATTGACATGCGACTGCTGGGCATCACGCCGTGGGACAAGAGCGCGCTTTCGGGGATCGAGAAGGCAATCATGACCTCGGAGCTGGGCCTGATGCCGACGAGCGATGGGAACATCATCCGGCTGGAGATCCCCGGGCTGACGGAGGAGCGTCGGGAGGAACTCACGCGGCAGGTCCGCAAGCGGCTGGAGGAGGGCCGGGTGGCAGTTCGGAACATCCGGCGGGCCGCCAACGACGGCATCGACAAGATGGAGAAGGCGGAGGGGCTGTCCGAGGACGAGGTGCGCGTGGGCAAGAAGGAAGTCCAGGACCTGACGGACGAGCACATCGAGAAGATCGACGAGTTCGGGGAAGACAAGATCGAAGAGATCATGGAGATATGAGCGTCGGCTGCCCGGACACCACGGGTCACACACTGGAACGGGCGCAGGAACTGCTCAGGGAGACCGGTGTCGGGGTGTCCGACGTGTTGCGCGTGGGGCCGACGGAGGAGCATTGCGAGGGCGTCCGGCGGTTCGTGATACGCCAGCGTGAGGCCGGTGAGGGTGCGGTGGAGCTGACGGTGGCCGGTGAGTGGCGGTCGCCGGTAGCGCGGGAGATGAGCGAGTAGAGGGCCTGGGGTGACGCTGCCTCAGGCCGCTTGCATTATGCGCCAGCATCAGGAAGCGGAGACGGCGCAATGGGCGACGCGGAGATCATCATCCCGCGACATGTTGCGGTGGTAATGGACGGGAACGGCCGGTGGGCGGAGGAGCGCGGGCTGGACCGGACCGAGGGCCACCGTGAAGGGCGGTATGCCGCCCGGCGTTTCGTGCGTGCGGCCGACGACCGGGGCGTTGAGTGCGTATCGCTGTACGCGTTCAGCACGGAGAACTGGGCGCGGCCGGAGACCGAAGTTGAGGCGCTGATGACGCTCATCGAGGGCGCGTTGCTGGCGGAGTTGGAGGAGCTGTGTCAGCATGACGTGCGGCTGGTCTGGTCCGGGGGCCGGGAGGGGCTTCCCGGGGCGCTGCGGCGGGCGCTGAACAGCACGATCGAGGCGACGGCGGGCAACGCCGGGATGGTGTTGAACCTGTGTGTGAACTACGGCGGGCAGGCTGAGATCGCCGAGGCGGCGAAGCAGATCGCCCAGAAGGTCCGGGCCGGGGAGCTGGACGCGGACGAGGTGGCCCCGGAGACGATATCGGCGCACTTGTACGTGCCTGAACTGCCCCCGGTGGATCTGCTGATACGTCCGGGCGGTGATTTGCGGGTCAGCAACTTCCTGCTGTGGCAGATCGCCTACGCGGAGTTCTACGTGATGGAGGATTTCTGGCCCGACTTCCAGGCCGAGCACCTGGATGCGGCGATCGCGGACTACAGCCGGCGCCGGCGTCGGTTCGGCGGCCTGCCCCTGGAGGAGTAGCATGAGGGCATCCGCAGCGGCGACCGGTGGCGTCAAGGAGGCTACAACGGTGGTACGTACGCGACTAACGGGCTTGGCCGTTCTGGGAGCGCTAGTTACATGCGCGCTGGTGTGGGCGCCGCAGGTGCAGGCACAGTTGGCGAACGAGGTGAAGATCCTCGGGGGTGAGGACGAGAAGCCGGTAACGCTGGCGAAGGAGACACCGGAGACGTTCGAGATCGGCGTCGGCGGGGTCACGTTCTTCAGGATTCGGGCGAGTGCCGCGGGGTTCACGCCGGCGGAGCGGGCGCGCATCGTCGATGCGCGGCTCGTGCACATTATCTCCTACGCAGAGTTGGACTCGGAGTCGGTATCCATCGTTCCGGTGCGCGGCAAGCCGACCATCTACGTGGGCAATGTGCGGCTGGTGACGGTGTACCCGAGTGACGTCGAGGCCGCAGGCGGGGAGTCGATGGATCAGCTAGCGGGCTGGTGGGCCGCGTCAGTGGCGTGCTGCCTGAAGGCGGTCGCCCCGTGGGTGCGGGTGCAGGCCGAGATGTAGGCAGGCGGCGTCGGTCCGAGCCGAGCCATGCGCGCGTCCCGCCGTCTTCGGCGGGGCGCCGTCGCGTACGGAGGCGGGGGAAGAGCCACGGAGGAGGCCATGGGGTAGCGGCAGCAACGGCGGGCACGACGACCGACACCGGCGCAGGTAGGAGGCCGCCCATACGACCTGCGGGACCGATCAGGTGGGTCAGGCCTCGTCGAGGAGACGGTGGTAGACGGCCGCCAAGGCGCGCGCCGCCTGCGTGGGCGCGTAGTCGGACAGCGCCGGGGTGTCCGAGGAGGAGGCCTCGTCGTCGCCAGACTGGGGGGGCCGGGCCGGGCGGGCCCACGAATCGGCGAGATCGTAGAAATCGCGCGATACGAGGAATGGCGAGACGCCCGGGGCGTCGGCTGCCCCGGGAGTCATGGGCACGCGCTCCGCAGCGGCGCGAAGCTGTTGGATGATGCCGTCGCTGACCGAGGCCGGGCCGTCGGCGGCCGCGATGGTAACCGCCGGACTGCCACCCAGCATTCGGGCGACTTCGCCATCCTCGAGTGCGACGACGCCGACGTCCTGGGACAGGGCCTGGAGAGCCAGCATGCCCGAGGGCCAGCCGGGCTGGGGGGTGACGAGCACATTGAGCGCGGACATGGCGCGCACGAAGCGGTCTCGCGGGTCCACGAACACGGTCGAGCCGAGCAGGCCACGCGCGTGTGCCAGGTCGTGGTAGCGAGTTCGGTCAACGCCGGCCCCGATGAGGGCGAACTCGAGGCTCGGGTATTCCATGCAGAGGTGGTGTGCGGCGTCGAGGAAGAGCGTAAGGGCGCGGATATCGAGGGCGTCAACCACGCAGCCGACGACGGCGGCGGACGGGTTCATACCCATGAGTTGGCGCCTGCGTCCGAGGTCGAGGGAGTCGGCTGCGGCGTGCTGTGAGATGCCGTAGGGCACGACCTGAGCGCGCTCGGCCGCCGGGCGGTCGAGCCGTGCGAGCTGCGCGCGCTGGATCTCGGTCTGAACGGCGACCGCGTCGCAGCGGCGGATGATCCAGCGGTATGCCTGGCGACGGAGTCCACTTCTCGGGTCCTCGGCCAGCAGATGGGGCAGGAAGTGGGGGGAGAAGACGACTGGGGGCGGCTGCGCCAGGGCCCGTCGCGCCAGCAGTGAGGCCAGCGCTGCGCGGAAGCCGTGCGCGTCGATGAGCAGGGGCCGGAGCTCCCGCAGTTGTGCCGCCAGGCTTCGGGCGTCAGCCCAGTGGGCGGCGAGTGACGCGCCGGAGGGAGCCGCGGCCTCCCTCGCACGCACGCCAGATGCGGCCAGACGCCGTCTGAAGGGCCTGTTAAGGGGGGCAAGGACGTGCATGTCATAGCCCCATGAGCGCAGGACGGAGGCAACGGCCGCGAGCGCCTCTTCGACCTGAGCCGACGGGCCTCCGACGACCTGCACGATCTCGTGGCTGTCCTCTGCCTCGGGCACGGCTACCTCCGGGCGACGCCGACATGCCGCCTCATTCGTGGGAAACGCTCATCCGTCAGTCCACGAACCCAGAACCCACGGGACCTCCGACCTTATACCATACGGCAGCGACGAAATCAACGCAGGCGACGACAGGTACGACAGCCACGGCGGCGACGACAGCACCGGCCTGCAGTGATGGCAACGGCGGAACAGGATGGACAGGACGGACAGGATGACGGCAACGGCTGGGGCGCCAACGGCGTACTGCCGGGCGCTCGTGCGGCGAAGGTCGGCCGCCGGCGGCGCCGCGCGGCGGACGGCAACGGCAGCAACCGGGCGGGCCGGGAGGCCCGCCCCTCCTGACGGCACGGCAACCACGACGGCACAGGCCGGCGCGGGGGCCGGCCTCTCCAACGACGACGGCGGACGGCAACGGCAACAACCGGGCGGGCTGGCGGCACGGCAACCACGACGGCACAGGCCGGCGCGGGGGCCGGCCTCTCCAACGACGGCGGCGGACGGCAACGGCAACAACCGGGCGGGCCGGGAGGCCCGCCCCTCCTGACGGCACGGCAACCACGACGGCACAGGCCGGCGCGGAGGCCGGCCTCTCCAACGACGGCGGCGGACGGCAACGGCAACAACCGGGCGGGCCGCGGGAACTCAGCGCATGGACACGCGAACCTGGATGCTGTTGGCTGGCGCGAGGGGCTTGACAGGCGGATAATAATGGAGTAGTCTGATCCAGAATAGTAATGGATCTAATCAGGCGGAACACAGGATACGGGCTGAGGGCGCTGGTGCACATGGTGTCGGTGGCCGACGGCGGCGCGTTCACCGCGGAAGAGTTGGCCGACGCCGCGGACACGAGCGTGGACTTCATGCACAAGATCATGCAGGACCTGCGCGACGCCGGGATCGTGGCAAGCAAGCGCGGGCCGGGGGGCGGGTTCAGGCTGGCGCGGAGCCCGG
This sequence comes from Candidatus Zipacnadia bacterium, assembly GCA_029820915.1. Lineage (GTDB taxonomy): Bacteria > Armatimonadota > Zipacnadia > Zipacnadales > UBA5352 > JALGVA01. The sequence goes on from JALGUI010000130.1 coordinate 14,158, forward strand.
CAGAGGTGGACCTGCTCGAGATCGTGACGGCGATGCAGGGGCCGCTAAGGGTCAATCGGTGCGTGATCGGCCTGGACGCGTGCGAGCGGTCGGCGGTGTGCCCGCTGCGACCGA
>JALGUI010000131.1 GCA_029820915.1 Candidatus Zipacnadia bacterium
GTCGAGACGCTCGACAACGGCTGCCGCCTGGTGGTCGAGGTGGACCACTCGCGGCCCGTCGCCGCCTTCCGCGTGTACGTCGGGGCCGGCTCCATCTACGAGGGCCGGTACCTGGGCGGCGGCATCAGCCACTTCGTCGAGCACACCATCAGCGAGGGGACGCCGACGCGCACACTCGCGGAGATCGAGGCCATCCTCGACGATCTCGGCAACACCTACAACGCGTACACGACCAAGGACCACACGTGCTACTACCTCACCGCCGCCGGCGAGCAGATCGCGCGGGCCATCGAGGTCGTCAGCGACTTCGTCCTGCACCCGACCTTCCCCGCCGAGGAGGTCGAGGTCCAGCGCGGCATCATCATGCGCGAGATGGCCATGGGCGACGACGAGCCCGGCCGCCGCATCCATCACCTGCTGGCCGAGACGCTCTTCGCCGAGCACCCCTGCCGCTATCGGATCATCGGCTATCCCGAGGCCTTCGGGGAGCTCACCCGCGACGACCTGGTCGCCTACCACCGCGACCTATACGTGCCCGACAACATGGTCGCCGTGGCGGTCGGCGACTTCGACGGCGACGAGGTCCTCGAGCAGCTTCGTGACATCTTCGGCTCCGCTCCCCGGCGCCCGCGCCCGGCCGTGCAGCTCGCCCGGGAGCCCGATCAGATCGCCCCGCGCCGGCGCGTGGCGACCGACGAGGCGGTCCAGCGCGCCTACCTCCAGATGGCCTGGCCCACCATCACCATCTTCGACCCTGACCTGTATCCCCTCGACACCCTCGCCTACTATCTCAGCGGCGGCGACTCCGCCGTGCTCGTGCGCAGGCTGCGCGACGAGCTCGGCCTCGTGGATGCCATCTACGCGTACTCGGCCACGCCCGCCTACGACGCCGGGAGCTTCGTGATCGGTGCTGTCCTCGACCCCGCCAACCTCGAGCGCGTGGAGGAGGAGATTCTCGCCGAGCTCGAGCGGGTGAAGCAGCGGGCCCCGGCCGGGCGCGACGTCGAGCGCGTGCGCAGGCAGGTCGAGGCCGGTGAGGTCTTCGGACAGGAGACCGCCGAGGGCCGCGCCGAGGCGTTGGGCCGCAACCTCATGATCACCGGCGACGTGGACTTCGGCACCCGCTACGTGGAGGGCATCCGAGGCGTCACGCCCCGGGAGGTCCAGGAGGTCGCCCGCAAGTACTTCGAGCCCGAGCGCGTGTGCGTCGCCATCCTCCGCCCGCCCGCGGAGGGCGGCGAGGTGGCCGGCGCCGAGCAGCGCCGCGCGGCGGCCCGCACGCACCGGCGCACGCTCGACAACGGCCTGACCGTGGTTGTGCGCGAGAACCATGCGGTCCCGGTGGTGAGCGTCGCTACGGCGACGCTGGCCGGCCTGCGCTACGAGACCGAGGACACCGCCGGCATCACGGCTCTGATGGCCGAGATGCTCACGCGCGGGACCCGGCGCTTCTCACGCGATCGGCTTGCCGAGCGAGTGGACCGGCTGGGCGGCAGCCTCGAGGCCTACTCCGGCCGCAACAGCTTCGGCGTCATGGCGCACTTCCTGGCCGGCGACCTGGATGACGCGTTGGAGCTATCGGTCGAGGTGCTGTGTCATCCGACCTTCCCGGCCGAAGAGCTTGAGCGCCAGCGCCGGCTCACCCTCGCCGCCATCGAGCGCCAGGAGGACAGCGTCGAGACCGTCGCCTACCGCGAGCTGCTCGGCGAGCTGTTCACGGTGCATCCCTACCGCTTCCTGCCCGTGGGCGATGCCGACGCCGTCGCGGCGCTCTCCGTTGATGACCTGACCGAGTTCCACCGGGCCTACGCGCGACCGGCGGCGACGGCCTTCGTGGTGGCCGGCGACGTCGATCCCGATGTGGTCTTCGGCCAGGTCGAGAGGCTGACCCGCGATCTCACGGCCGAGCCGCAGGAGCCGCCGACGCCCCCCGACGAGCCGCCCATCCAGCGGCGGCGCGAGCGCACCATCGAGCGCCCCCAGCAGCAGGCGATCGTCGCCTACGGGTTCCACGGCATCACCGTTGACGATCCGCGTCGCGAGGTGCTCGACGTGCTCGACGCGGTCATCTCCGGCTCGGGCATGCCGGGCGGACGGCTGCACGAGGCGCTGCGCGGCGCCGAGCTGGTCTACTTCGTCCACGGCATGCCCCTCCTCGGCCTCGACCCCGGCGCCTTCATCATCTACGCCGGCACCGCACCGGACAAGGTCGATCAGGTCGCCGGCGAGATCGAGGCGATCATCGCCGACGTCGCCGCCACCCCGCCGGCCGCCGAGGAGCTCGAGCTCGCCAAGCGCATGGCCGTCGCCGCCGACCGCATGGCCCTGCAGACCAACGCGGCCCTCGCGCAGACCATCGCCCTCGATGTCATCTACGGGATGGGCGCGGACAACTGGGAGGGCTACGCCGAGCGTATCGAGGCCGTCACCGCCGAGCAGGTGCGGCGGCTCGCCACCGAGCTGTTCGATCTGGACCGCGCGGTGGTCGTCGTCACCACCCCCGGCGAAGAGCAGTAGACAGGACAAGACTCGTTCTCTACCGAACTACTGAAGAAGTGAGGAGCGCATGACAGCCAGGGACTACTCCCAACTGGTCGCGCGTGAGATCTGCGACGCGCTGTCACGCACCGATGACTCGCAGGTGGAGATGCTGCTGGACATGGCCGAGGAGGCACGGAACATCTTCGTCGGCGGCGCGGGACGCAGCGGGCTGATGATGAAGGCCTTCGCCATGCGGCTGATGCACATCGGCTTCTCGTCCTACGTGGTCGGGGAGACCACTACGCCGGCGATCGGGCCCGACGACCTGCTCATCGCCGCCAGCGGCTCGGGGCGCACAAGCATGACCCTGGCACTGGTGGAGGCCGCGGCTGCCCGCGGCGCGCGCACGGCGGTCATCACCGGCCACGAGGACTCGCCGTTGGCCTCGGTCGCCGACCACTGCGTGTACCTTCACGCGCCGGTCGTCTTCGTGAATCACGAGCGTCCCACCAGGCAGCCCCCGGGCAGCCTGTTCGAGCAGTGCCTGCTGGCCCAGTGCGATGCCATGATACTGATGCTGATGCGCAGGCGGGGAGTCCCCGAGGACTTCATCCGCCGCCGGCACACGAAGTTCGAGTGAGGCGGCCCATGCGGAGCGAACCACCGATGAGCGCCCGATCCGAACTCGGGGACACCGATGCCATCGCGGCCGCCGACGCCGGGCCGGCCGAGACCGCCGGTCGCGTCCGCAAGGCACTCGTCATTGCCGCGGCGGGGCTGGCGACGATCCTCGTTGTCGGCTTCGTCGCGCTGCTCATTGCCACGCGCGTCTTCGTGACCGGCGGCCGCATCGCACCCAGCGTCGCGGTCGCCAGCCTCGATCTGGCGGGCATGAGCCGGGGCGAAGCCCTCGACGCCCTGCGAACTCAGTGGGTCCCCACCCTCCCCGACGCGGTGAAGGTCGCCTACCCGGGCGGCGAGTGGGAGGCCGACCGCGATGAGCTGGGCGTGTCGCTGCGGCTCGAGGAGGCCGCCGACGAGGCCGTCGCGGTCGGACGCCGGGGCGGTCTGTTCACCCAGCTCGGCGCACGACTGCGCCTCGCGCGGCAGCCGGTGCGCATCCCGGTGGCCGTGGACATCAACGAGGACACACTCGAGGACGCCGTCGGCGGCCTCGCGGACATCGTGGACTGCGAGCCCGTGGACGCCGACATCAGCGTCGCCGGCGATGACGTCGAGATCGTCCCCGGCCAGGTCGGTCGCACGCTCGACATCGAGGGGACCATGCGGGCGGTCCGCTCGGCGCTGGCCGATCCGGCCGCCCGCGAGGTGGCGGCGGTGGTGACGACCGAGGAGCCGGCCGTGACCGCCGAGGACCTGGCGCACATCGAGGTCGTCCTGGGCCGCTACAGCACGCCCTACAACCCCGGCCGCGTGGACCGCTCGCACAACCTGCGCCTGGCCGTCGGCAAGCTCAACGAAACGGTAATCCGGCCGGGCGAGGAGTTCTCCTTCAACCAGACCGTCGGCGAGCGCGTCGTGGAGGACGGCTACCGCGAGGCGCCCATCTTCATCAACGGCGAGGTCAAGCCCTCCATGGGCGGCGGCGTCTGCCAGATCGCCAGCACCACCTACAACGCCGTGCTGCTCGCCAACCTCGACGTGCTCGAGCGCCACCACCACTCCCGCCCGGTGGACTATGTCCCCACCGGTAGGGACGCCACGGTGTACTGGGGCCAGTATGACCTGAAGTTCCGCAACAGCCTCGAGCACCCGATCCTGCTCCTGGCGGAGGTCGGCTCCTCGACCGTCACCATCCGCTTCCTCGGCAGTCGCGAGGATGACGCCGATGTCGAGATCACCCGCGAAGGCCTCACCCGCATCTCGCACGGCGTCAAGGAGGTTGACGATCCGGAGCTCGACGAAGGCGAGGAAGAGGTCGAGAAGAAGGGCCGGGACGGCTGGCGCGTCACGGTCTACCGCAAAGCCACACGCGACGGCGAGGTCATCCGCGACGAGAGGCTGCACACCGACTACTACTCGCCGCAGACCAAGGTGGTCCACGTCGGCACCAGGCCGCCCGAGGACGCCGAGGATGGCGCCGAGGGCCAGGAGACGCCCGGGGACGAGCAGGCGCCTCCCGCCGACACGCCCGCGCCGCATCAGCCTGAGCCCGCCGCCACGCCCTTGGCGCCGGGCGCGGTGCCCGTTCCGCCCGTACCTGGCGGGCCTGCAGGCGGGTAGCCGTCGGCCCGCGAACCGCCGTCCGACGGTGCCGCTTGACTTGCGGTCGCCGGCCCAATATACTGTCGTGCAGCAGTCGTCTCCCGGCGCGGCGCAGCCGGGAGGCGAGACTATGGCGTGTACCCGAGGTGGTAGCTCGTGCGGGACCGACGCCAGGGACGCACTATCCTCATCGTTCTCTCCATCATCGCCGTCACCGCGATCTTCGTCTTCCTCGGGCAGCTCTTCGCCCAGGAGGAGGACGTGGCCGCCGGTGAAGAGCCGCCGCCCCCGCCCGGCGACGAGGCCATGCCGCCACCGCCCGAAGAGGGCATGATGGTGGAAGGCCCGGAGGCGATGGGGCCCCCGGAGATGATGGGGGGCCCGGAGATGATGGGGGGCCCGGAGATGATGGGGGGCCCGGGGATGATGGGCATGCCCGGCATGGGCGGCGCCCGTGGAGGGGCGCCCCTCCAGTGGACCGAGCAGGCCATGGACGAAGACCTCACCATGACCTACGACGACTTCCTCGTCGAGAGCAGGCAACCGCGGGCCGTCATCCCGGACGTCTTCCTCTATGATGACGAGGACAACGCCAAGCTCTATACCACGAACCAGTGGTCCCAACTCCAGCGCATCTATGCCGGCAAGCGCGCGGTCGAGGCGGTCGGGGCCGTCGCCGGCAGGCCGGGCTACGGCCTTGCCACCCGCATCACCCGCGAGATGGCCGTCAAGCAGAAGGAACTCGATGCCGTTCAGCACCTCTACAACGTCGGCCTCGACAGCTTCAGCTTCGAGATCGGCTACCCGCAGGTGCGGCACGCCGACATCCGCCCCGGCTCCAACAGCATTCCCATCGAGGTCGGCGTCATCATGAGGGTCAGGCCGGGGATCGACCAGCGCTTCCCGAGCCTGGTCTACCGCAAACTGCGGCCCTTCGACAACTACGGCGAGGATCGCCAGCTCTTCCGCATCGTTGACTACGAGGGGGGCATGTGGAACCCCAAGCAGGTCTACCTGTGGAACGGCGCGGTCTCTGAGTGGAACAGCCTGTGGTCCGCCAACAGCATCCGGGTCACCCTCTACGACATCAACGGCAAGCGCGTCGTCCAGGGCACGCAGTCGGCCGGGCACACCGGTGGCATCTGCGCCAAGCTGGTGTACCCGGATGAGTTGAACTACGCGCCCATCCACGAGACCATCATCCCGCCGCGCGATCACAGCTTCGAGGGCGGGCAGCTCGGCCTCGACTACCAGAAGGGCTGGTACTACAACTTCAGCTTCACCATCCCGCTCGCCGAGCTCCCCATGCTCGACCGCGCGGAGGCCGTGCTCATCGGCTCCGGCGGCGTCGAGGGCTCGCGCGGCGCGACGCAGGCGCCGCCGCCCGACGTCAGCTTCGAGGCGGCGTCGTCCCGCGGCGCCGTACAGGCGGGCGCCGACCAGGCGATGGGCCGCGCCCGGACCGGCCTGCCCATGACGGGCGTGCAGCTCCCGCCCACTATGTTCGTGCCCTTCTAGCTGCGTCTGCAGTGAATGGCGTGAGTGTGGAGCAGGGCCCACTGCCCTTGCCACAGTCGGAGGAGCGCCCGCCAAGCCGAAGGGATCGGTTCCACAGAGGGGGAGGGCGATGGGTTCTTGTGGCCGCACCTTGATCGTGGTCGGCATGGTCTTGGCGCTTGCCTCGGCAGACTGCACGAGACCAACGTCCCAGTCCGGCAAATCGCCTACTGGGAAGTCTTCCGACGTCCCCGACGCTCCCACGGCGTCCCCCGACTCTCCGCCTCGCGATGGGTCAGGCAGCCAGGCCCCCTGGGCGCGGCGAGTGACACCCGACCAGGCTGGCCCCGCCGGGGCGCAGCACATCATCGTGTTCGAGACCCACGCGCCGGCCGGCGGACAGTACGAAGGCGACATCGACGTGAGCGCACAGCGCGTCTCGCCGGCGGGCGACAAGCTGTGGAACGACGGCGACCTGATAGACATCATGTCCGGGGCGTACATCGAGCAGCGGCCGGTAGTGCTCCCGGACGGCGCGGGCGGCGTGATCGTCGTCGCCGAGGCAGTGGCGCGGGAAAGTGACGACGAGAGCGACTGGGAGATCCTCGCCCAGCGCGTCAGCAGCGACGGACGGCTTCTGTGGGAGGACGGGGAGCGCTCGGTCATCGTCGCGGCGAGCTTGTGGTCGGAGCGAAGGCCCGTTGTGGTGCCCGACGGCCAGGGAGGAGCCTTCGTCTTCTACGAGGCA
>JALGUI010000132.1 GCA_029820915.1 Candidatus Zipacnadia bacterium
CGCGCCATTGGACCGGCAATGTGCGTTCGCACCCGGCGACCAGAAGCCCGGGAGGGGCGCCCGGGAGGACATTTCTACTTTGCTCAGGACCGGACATTCCTGCTTTGCGTTGCCGCGCTCGGACTCGACGTTGCGTCCGACTCCCAGACGTGCTATCCTACCCCGATAGAACCCACGAGTCCCTCCGAGGTGTGACTTGATGGCTCGCGACAGGCGGCCCGCCGTCCTCGCCCTCGCGGACGGCACGGTCTTTCACGGCTGCAACTTCGGGGCCGAGGGCGAGGCCTTCGGCGAGATCTGCTTCAATACCGGCATGGTTGGCTACCAGGAGGTCCTCACCGACCCCTCGTATCGCGGCCAGATCGTGACGATGACCTACCCCGAGATCGGCAACTACGGCATCAACCCCGACGACATGGAGTCGTGGCGCCCCTGGGTCGAGGGCTTCATCGTCCGCGAGTACAATGAGGTCGCCAGCAACTGGCGCGCCGACCGCGGGCTCGGCGAGTTCCTCGCCGACCACGGCATCGTCGGCATCTCCGACATCGACACCCGCAAGCTCACCTCGCACCTGCGTGACAACGGCTGGCAGATGGGCATCATCTCCACCGAGGACCTGGACCCCGACGCGCTGGTCGAGCGCGCCACCGAGCTTCCGCCGCTGTCCGGCCGCGACCTCGTCAGGGAAGTCGTCCACGACGCGCCTCGCCGTTGGGGGCCGGAGGGCTACCTCGCCGACGAGGGCACGGACTTCCCCCGGGTCTTCACACCCTTCGGGGGCAGAGGCATCTCGCCCGTTGGCTACCTTGATGCCGAGGAGTTGTGGTTCGGCTTCCGCGTGGTGGTCATCGACTGCGGCGTCAAGCAGAACATCCTGCGCCATCTCGTCCAGCGCCGGTGCGAGGTCATCGTCACGCCCTGCACCACGTCCGCCGAGCAGATCCTGGCCTGGGAGCCCGACGGCGTGGTGGTCTCCAACGGCCCCGGCGACCCGGCCGCGCTCGTCTACGTCATCGACACCGTGAAGGCGCTCATCGAGACCGAGATGCCGGTCTTCGGCATCTGTCTGGGCCAGCAGCTTCTCGGCCACGCCTTCGGCGGCGCTACGTACAAGCTCAAGTACGGCCACCGCGGCTGCAACCATCCGGTCAAGCGGCTCGAGACCGGCGCCGTCGAGATCACCACCCAGAACCACGGCTACTGCGTCGATCCCGACAGCCTGCCCGACGACGTCGAGATCACGCACATCAACCTCAACGACAACTCGCTCGAGGGAATGCGGCACACGAAGCTGCCCATCTTCTCGGTCCAGTACCATCCCGAGGCGGGCCCCGGCCCGCACGACTCGCATTACCTGTTCGACATCTTCATCGATCACATGAAAGCGGCCGGCTCTCACTGACGGCTCCCCCGCCTCCGGGCGGGGTTTTCTCTGGCCGGTGTCTGCCGTTCGCCGTGCAGACATCGCCGACGGCAGGAGTCGGGCTGGAAGCCCGACCTACGCGGGGTAGCGGTGCCGTTGTCGTTCGGAGCGACGCATGTTCACATGCGTCGGCCGTCAGCCGTCGGCCGTTAGCCGTCAGCCGTCAGCCGTTAGCCGGTAGCTGGTAGCTGGTAGCTGACACGGGAGGCCACATGCCCAGGCGCGACGATCTGCACAAGATCATGATCATCGGCTCCGGGCCCATCGTCATCGGGCAGGCCTGCGAGTTCGACTACTCCGGCACCCAGGCGTGCAAGGCGCTGCTCGAAGAGGGCTTCGAGGTGACGCTGGTCAACTCGAATCCGGCCACCATCATGACCGACCCCGAGATGGCCTCGCGCACCTACATCGAGCCGCTGACCGTCGAGACAATCGCCGCCATCATCGAGCGCGAGCGCCCCGACGCCCTCCTGCCCACGCTGGGCGGCCAGACCGGCCTGAACGTCGCGCTCGCGCTGGCCGAGAGCGGGGCGCTGTCGCGCCACAGCGTCGAGCTGATCGGCGCCAGCCGCAAGGCCATCAAGAAGGCCGAGGACCGGGAGCTGTTCAAGGACTCCATGGCAGCCGCCGGCCTGCCCATGCCGGACAGCGCCACCGCCACCGACCTGCGCGAGGCCCGCAGAATCATCGACCGCATCGGCCTCCCCGTCGTCGTCCGGCCCTCCGCGACCCTGGGCGGCATCGGCGGCGGCGCCATCCTCACGCCCGAGGAGATCGAGCCGGTGGTGCTGCGCGGCATCGAGGCCAGCCCGATGAACGAGGTGCTCGTCGAGCAGTCCGTCATCGGCTGGAAAGAGATCGAGTACGAGGTGATGCGCGACACCGCCGACAACGTCGTGGTCATCTGCGCCATCGAGAACTTCGACCCGATGGGCGTGCACACCGGCGACTCCATCACCGTCGCCCCCACCCAGACCCTGTCCCAGCCCGAGTACCAGCTCCTGCGCGACATGTCCATCAGGTGCATTCGCGAGGTGGGCGTGGACACCGGCGGCTCCAACATCCAGTTCGCCATCCACCCCGACACCGGCGAAGTCGTGCTCATCGAGATGAACCCGCGGGTGAGCCGCTCGTCGGCGCTGGCCTCCAAGGCCACCGGCTTCCCCATCGCCAAGATCGCCGCGAAGCTCGCGGTCGGCTACACGCTCGACGAGCTGCCGAACGACATCACGCGCGAGACCCCCGCCTGCTTCGAGCCCGCCATCGACTACGTGGTGACCAAGATCCCGCGCTGGGCCTTCGAGAAGTTCCCGGGGGCCGAGGAGCGGCTTACCACGCACATGAAGTCCGTGGGCGAGGCCATGGCCATCGGCCGCACCTTCAAGGAGAGCCTGCAGAAGGCCATCCGCTCGCTCGAGATCGGCCGCTTCGGCCTCGGCGCCGACGGCGCGGGCGGCCGCTACGAGGACCTGTCGCTGCCGGAGTTGCTCGACCTCATCGAGAGGCCGCACCCGGACCGGCTCTTCGAGCTGCGCGCCGCGATGCGCCAGGGAGCCACCATCGACCAGCTCTACGAGCGCACCGGGATCGACCGCTGGTTCCTGCGCAACCTCGCCGAGATCGTTGACATGCAGGACGAACTCGCCGAGTGGCGGCCCGGCGCCGGACGCGGCCCCTCCGCGCACGAGGAGCCGACCATCGGCGACATGACGGGCGAGGAGCTGCTCGGCTACAAGCGGGCAGGCTTCTCGGACCGCCAGATAGCCACGCTCTCCAGAGTCAGCGAGCACGACGTGCACCGGCGCCGACGCGAGTTGGGCGTGCGGCCCGTCGTCAAGCTCGTGGACACCTGCGCCGCCGAGTTCGTCGCGCACACCCCGTACTTCTACCTCACCTACGAGGAGGAGGATGAGCACCGCGCCTCCGAGCGCCCCAACATCATCGTCCTCGGCAGCGGGCCCAACCGCATCGGCCAGGGCATCGAGTTCGACTACTGCTGCGTACACGCCGCCCTCGCCCTGCGCGAGCGTGGCTATGACGCCATCATCGTCAACACCAACCCCGAGACGGTCAGCACCGACTACGACACCTCCGACAAGCTCTACTTCGAGCCGCTGACCCTCGAGGACGTGCTCAACGTCTGCGAGAAGGAGGACCCGCACGGCGTCATCGTGCAGTTCGGCGGCCAGACCCCGCTCAACCTGGCCGAGGGCCTGGCCGAGCACGGTGTGCCCATCATCGGCACCACGCCCGCGGACATCGCCCGGGCCGAGGACCGCGAGTTCTTCAAGCAGGCCCTCGAGCGCCTCGGCCTGCTCCAGGCCCGCGCCGTGACCGCCGCCTCCCTCGAGGGTGCCGTCGCGGCCGCCCGCGAGGTCGGCTACCCGGTCGTCGTCCGGCCCAGCTTCGTCCTCGGCGGCCGCGCCATGCAGATCTGCTACGATGACGAGCAACTCCTGCGCTACATGGAGCTGGCCGTCGAGGCGTCGCCCGAACGCCCGGTGCTCATCGACCGCTTCCTGGAGGACGCCATCGAGATCGACGTGGACGCCGTGTCCGACGGCGAGCGCTGCGTCATCGGCGGCGTGCTCGAGCACATCGAGGAGGCCGGCGTCCACTCCGGCGACTCCGCGTGCGTGCTGCCGCCCTTCTCGCTCTCGGACGACGAGGTGCAGAGCCTGATGGACCAGACGCGGGCGCTGGCCGCCGAGCTCAACGTGGTCGGCCTGCTCAACATCCAGTACGCCATCCGCAACGAGCAGGTCTACGTGCTCGAGGCCAACCCGCGCGCCTCGCGCACCATTCCCTACGTGTCCAAGGCCATCGGGGTGCCGCTGGCCAAGATCGCCGCGCGTGTCATGGTGGGAGAGAGCCTCGAGGAGATCGGCTTCACCGAAGAGGTGAACATCTCGCACTTCGCCGTGAAGTTCCCGGTCTTCCCCTTCAGCCGCTTCCACGGCGTGGACACCATCCTGGGGCCGGAGATGAAGTCCACCGGCGAGGTCATGGGCATCGACCAGAACTTCGGCGCCGCCTTCGCCAAGGCGGCCGTCGCCGCCGGCGTGGACCTGCCCATTCGTGGGACCGTGTTCATCTCCGTGCGCAACCGCGACAAGCGCAACGCCATCTTCCTGGCCAAGCACCTCGAGACCCTCGGCTTCAAGCTCGTCGCCACCGAGGGTACCGCCCGCGCGTTGCGCCGCAGCGGCATCGACGCCGAGGTGGTCTACCGCCTCGCCGACCCGCGCGGGCACAACGCCATCGACCTGATCGAGAGCCAGCGCCTCGACCTGATCATCAACACCCCGTCCGGCCCGCAGCCGCGCGACGACGAGCGCCGCATCCGCGCCGCGGCTGCCCAGCACGCGGTCCCGTGCATCACCACCATCGCCGGCGCCTCCGTCGCGGTCCTGGGCGTCGAGGCCCTGCAGCGCGGCGAGCTCGACCTGCGCAGCCTCCAGGAGTATAACGCCGACGTCCACCCCGAGGCCCTCGGCATCTAACGCCCGCCACGCGGTTCGCCTGTCGTGCGCACCTCACGATATCCTCACGAAACTGGCCGCGGGCAGGAATTCACCCCTCCGAGGGCATAACTAGATGCATACTCCGGGTATGCTAGGCAGGGCTCCCGAGCCCAATCGTATCAGGCCGCGGGGCAATCATCTGTTCGAGAGAGTGTACTGCCATGGCACGCGGGCACCGCGCGCCATGCGTCAGCAGCGCCCGCCCTTATCCTTCGCCGCCGCGCCGCACACGCATGGTGCCTCGAATCTCCATCATCGGCCTCTGCGCCGCCGTCGTGTGTGTTCTGCTGTCCATCGCGCCGTCCGTGGCCGATACGGTTCTTCCGCCCGGCACGTTCTGGCGGCCCAGCCCCAACCCGCCGGTCCGGTCCAACTACTCCGACCGCAGCTTCCTGGTGCGCCTCGAGCCCGGCGCCGACCGCGCCGGCTTCGCCATCCAGGCCAGGGATCGCCTCGGGGCGCGAGTCCAGTTCCACGACCGCTTCGACGGCTACGCCTCCGTGCACCTGCCGCAGAGCAGGTACGCCATGTCCGGCGTGCCCGACCCGGTTGTATCGCTGGAGAGCATGGCCGGCGTGGCGACGGCGCGTCCGCACCTGCTCATGCGCGCCCACGCCACCCCCAATGATCCGTTCTTCAAGGACTACGGCGACCCGAGCATGGACCCCGACCTGATGGACAACCAGTACTACCTGTTCGAGGTGAACGCGCCCCAGGCGTGGGACCTGGAGAAGGGCTCGGCCGACACGGTTATCGCCGTTATCGACAGCGGCATCAGCGTCTACCACGAGGACCTGGCGGCCAAGATCGTCCCCGGCTACGACTTCGTGGGCGACAACGCGGGCTGGTGGACGACCGCTCCGCCCGCCCCCGCCGATGACGATCCGGACAGCGAGGACTCCAACGCCACCGTCTGGGACCCGGCCTGGGGGCAGCCGGACGACCACGGGTACCCGGGATTCGACATCTTCAGCGAGGAGGACGATCGGGCGGCGTGGTGGGCGGACAACTACGACCCGGCCATCGGGGACACGGCGAACAATGACTTCGGCATCGATGGCTACGGACAGATCGACACCGGGGTGGCCCACGGCACCATCGCCGCCGCCATGGCCGGCGCGACGACCGACAACGGCATGGGCATGGCGGGCCTCGCCTGGTACCCCAGCCTCATGCCTGTGCGCGTGATCAACGCCGAGGGCTGGGGCTTCGGCATCGACGCCGCCGACGCCATCTACTACGCCGTCAACCACGGCGCCGACGTGCTCAACTTCAGTTGGGGCTTCGGCCCCATGTACGCCATCGATCCGGCCGAGTTCGATCCCGGCGGCGAGGGCTATCTGGTCAAGCAGGCCATCGAGTGGGCCCATGCCCAGGGCGTGATGATCGTCGCCTCCGCCGGCAACTCCGACCAGCATCCCTCCCTGCCTACCTACGGCGATCACGAGTACTTCGGCGACGGCCTCAGCCACGCGGGGGGCCTCGACTTCCCGGCCAACCTGCCCGAGACCATTGCCGTCGGCGCCACCAACGAGGACCACGTCAAGTCCGACTTCTCGAGCTACGCCGACGCGCTGCTGGGCGAGGTGCTGGACGTCACCGCCCCGGGCGAGAGCGTCATCACGATGGGGATGTGGAGTTGCTCGGTCTTCAGCGCCTACGACTGGTGGCTGTGGACCGAGCTTCTCGAGGGCGACCTGCCGTTGGGCGAGGACCTCTACGACGCGGGAGCCATGGGCACGTCGTTCTCGGCGCCCATCGTGTCCGGCTTCGCCGGCCTGCTTAAGTCCCGCTATCCCTTTCTCACCAACGATGACCTGCGCGCCATCCTGCACGCCTCCGGTCAGGACCTCGGCGCCACAGGCTACGACGTCGAGTTCGGCTACGGCATGCTCAACGCCTACGAAGGCATCGTGTACTCCGACAACTACGTGCCCGAGCCCGCGACCATCGCGGTCTTCATGGTCGGCCTGGGCGCCATCGGCTGGCGCCTCCGCCGCCGGCGTTGCCGTGACCCGCCGGCGCCCTGGCCGGCGGATACTGGTGCTCCTCCGCGAATCCAAGCGGCCCGCCCATCCCGGGCGGGCCGCCAGCCTTGCCGCGTGCCGCCGGCGCCCTCGCCGGCGGGTCACCCGAAGGGTGACTGCCGTACCGCCGTTGCCATCTGCCTGCAGCTTGCCCCTGCCGTTCACCCACTCGCCGCCGCGAACACCCTCACCGCCATCCCGCCCGCGCCATGCACGTAGCGACCGTTGCAGCCGTGCTCGCGGCCGTCGCGCAACGTCGTCGCCGCCAGGTGCAGCTCCCGCGCCGCCAGGTTCATGGCATGGACGCCCAGCCGCTCATCGCCGCTGAGTTCGCACCGCACGCCTCCATCATCTGCTGCGACCCCGGCCCCGCCAGGTCGTGGAGCCCGCCGGCCTCATCGCGCCAGGCGTAATTGCGGGCCGGGTACGGCGCGAGGCCCTCCAGCATGACGATCTCCGGCAGCGGCTGCTCGGCCGCCTGGCGCGCGGCCGCCACCAGCGCGTCCGCGCCCTCATGCACCTCATCGGCGAAGCGCAGGTCGCCGGTGCGCTCCTGGTAGTCGCGCTTCCAGTCCCACGTGTCGGGCCGCACGCCGCGATCCCGCTCGATCGCCTCCGGGCCCAGCTCGATGATCTTGAGCGCCGCGTCCCGCAGCTTCGCACCGCCCACGCGGCTGTACAGGTGCAGCATGTGGCGCATGACCTCCGGCGCCCAGCCGATGTTGCGCGCGTGGAAGTCCTCGGGGTACTCGCCGTACGCGACCCTGAAGCCCTCCCGGTCCTCAGTGTCCGCGTCGAGCATGAGCCAGTAGCCGAGGTCCTCCTGGGCCAGGATATGCTCGGCCCAGCCGGTCGCGAAAGCGACGGCGAACTCGAGGTACCGCTCCTCGCCGCGCAGGTCGTAGTAGGCGAGCGCCAGCTCCGAGGCGCGCGCATCCCAGTAGGTCGAGAAGTCCCACGGCGGCTCGTCGCGGACCTGACGCGTGCCCACGTACTCGCTGACGAACCGCTTCTTCTCCCAGTCGAACCAGTCGGGGCAGCCCTCCGCCCAGTTGCCCAGGTGGTGCACCACGTCCTCGATGCCGTCGAGCGTCACCTCGTCGCCGGGGTCGGCCTCGGCGAGCGCGGTCATGAACACCGTCCAGTTCTCGACCGAGTGCTCGATGTCCCACTTGGCGTCGGGGTAGAAGCCGTGGTAGAACTCAGGCCAGGCGAGGAGCTGGTCGCGCAGGCCCTTGCAGAACTCCATTGGCCCGGGCTCGCCGGTGATGGCCGAGAACGTCGGCCAAGATGCGGTGTAGTTGCACTCGTCATGCCCGCCCGCGAAGGGCAGGTCCTGCTGTCTGCGGATCGCCCCCGCGATCCACCGATCGATCTCCTCCGCCAGACCCTCGTACGCCTCAACCCACGCCACCGACCTGTCTTCGCTCATGCTACGCCTCCCGCATGGTGCCGTCTCCGTTGCCGTGCGCAGGGCGCGGACGCCCGTGCCACACAACGGCATTGCCGTAGTCGTTCGGAGGGGCCGCACGCAGGCAGGATGCGCAGCATCCTGACAAGGTCGGCCCAACACGGTCGTACACGCATCCATGCAACGAACGAGGGTGGGCCGGCCTCGTGGCGCTTGCTGGCGCAAGCGCCCCTCGTGCGGCCCCTCCAACGGCATCGCGTCGCTGCCTCGGCCGGCCCCTTCATCTTGCAGCTTGCGGCTTGCCGCCGCCTCTGCCGTTGCCTTCCGCTGGTAGCTGGCCGCTGGTAGCTCGTAGCTGCCCCTCACATCTGCCCGGCCATGCCCAGCAGCGCCAGGCTTGCCATCGGCAGAGCCCCTCCCATGCGTCTCAGTCAGCGCGGAGCCCCCGCGCCGATTGTGCCCGCGTCATAGCGCGAGTCAACCGGGGACGACGTTGTCGGTGACGCCTACTCGTTAGACCGACTGCTCCTTCCCCGTCTCCGCCGCCCTGTACGCGGCCTCGATCACCCTCAGCACGTACAGCGCATCCTCCTCGGTCACCATGGGCGCCCGCTCCTCATCGACGGCGCGCACCACCTCATCCAGCAGGTCGTACGCGTACCCGCCCGAGCGCGTCGCGTCGATGCGCAGCTCCCGCAGCTCGCCCTCGGCCGCGAACCCCTCCGCCCGCGACAGCACCCGCACGGTCACCTCGCCCCGGGGGAAGTGGGAGATCGCTCCGTGCGAGCCCTCGTAGGCGGTCATGAGCTGGTAGTCGTCATAGCCGCGCGTCGGGTTCTGCAGGTAGCCGCAGCGGATGGTGCCGATCGCCCCGCCCTCAGTGCGCGCCAACAGGCACGCCACGTCCTCGACGCTGATGCGCTGGTTCCGCCTGGCGGTCATCGCGCTCACCGCCACGATCTTCTGCCCGGTCACGAATCGCAGCAGGTCGATCCAGTGGCAGC
>JALGUI010000133.1 GCA_029820915.1 Candidatus Zipacnadia bacterium
CTCACAGCAGGTGAGAGCCGGTCGCTCATCAGACATGGGATCGCCTCCGCGTCACAGCTCCAGCTCGGCCTCGGCGTCGGCGGCCCTCTTCCCCGCCCGCGAGGGCGCACCTTCACGGGTCGGGGCAGGTTCGCGGGCGAGCCCGGCGAAGTTAGCGCCGGCAACGACCGCAGGCTGCAAGCCTGCGCCACGATACCAGAGGTCGGCCCATGGAGCAGCGGCAGAGCGGCCGTTTCAGGCTGCGCCTCGTGCATGTCGCCTGGGCCGTAGTCATCTACTGCGGCCTGGTGGCGGCGCTGTGGCCGAGGCGGACGTACGACATCTGGTGGCACCTCGCCACCGGGAAGCTGATCGTCGAGGAGCGGGCGATCCCCCACAGCGACCCCTTCACGTACACGCGTGCCGGCGAGCCGTGGATCACGCACGAGTGGGCGTGGGAGGTGCCCATGTACCTCCTCTACGCGGCCCGCGGGCACGCCGGGCTGATGCTGCTGCGCACGGCGGTCGCGGTGGCCGCCGCGGCGCTGCTGGCGTGGTTGTGCCTGCGGCGCGGGGCCTCGCCCATCGCGACCATGGCCGTGGGGGCACTGGCGATCTTCGCCGCCAGGCCGCTGTTCAACGATCGCCCGCAGGTCGTGACCATCCTGCTGTTCACGGCCATGCTGTGCCTGATCGAGCAGGCCGAGCGCGGGCGCGAGCGCTGGCTGCTGGCCGCCCCGCTGCTGATGATCCCGTGGGTCAACTTCCACGGCGGCTTCGTCTTCGGCCCGGCGCTGCTGGGGCTCTACGCCACCGTCTCGCTCATCCGCTGGCTGGGGCAGTGGCGCGCCGCGCGGCCGCTGCGCCCCTCGCCCCACGTGCTCGTGGGCGCCATTGTGCTGGCCGTCGCGGCCTGCGTGGTGAACCCCCACGGCATCGCGGGCGCGACCTACCCGCTGGACTACGTGGCGGGCGAGCACTCGTGGCACAAGGGCTGGATCACGGAGTACGAGTCGCCCGACTTCTCCAACCCGATCTTCACCTGGCTGGGCGCACTGATCGTGGCGACCGCCGCCATCTTCGCGGCCTCGCGCCGGCGGGCGCGGCTATGGGACATCGCGCTGGTGGCGGCCTTCCTGTTCATGACGCTGAAGTGGCAGCGCAACGTCGCGCTGTTTGCCTTCGCCGTGGCACCGGTGCTCGCTCTGCACCTGTCCTGCCTGCTTGACGACATCGGCGTGGCGAAGTCGGAGCCGAAGCCGGGCAAGCGGGAGCCGGCGGTCCTGTACGCCGCGATCATCGCGGTGCTGGCCGGCCTGGCCATCTTCGCGGTGCCCTCGGCCCTCCGCCGCGCGGACGATGTGTTCAGCCAGGACGTCCCGGTCCAGTGCGTGGAGTACATCGAGCGCACGGGCATCGAGGGCAGGATGTACAACACCTACCGGTGGGGCGGGTACTTGATCTGGCACCTGTGGCCCGAGCATCGCGTGTTCGTTGACGGTCGCGCCGATGTCATGGGCCGCGAGCTTGCCGAGGACTGGCAGCGCGCACACAAGCTGCGCGATGGCTGGTACGAGGTGCTGGAGCGCTACCGGATCGATTGGGCGCTCATCTCCGTCAGCGCCCCGCTGTGCCGGGCGCTCGACCTACATCCTGACTGGCGGCTTGCGTTCGACGAGCCGACCGCGCGGCTCTACGTGCGACGTGGCTCGGTGGCCGACCTGCAGGCGACCGAGGCGGCCCAGTGAGGCCCCGCCGAATACCTATGCATCACACACATCTCGGGCGCGGTCGGTGCGTCTGCGCCGTAGGTCGTTTCCGTACGGAGGGACGCCGCTCCGTCGTTGCCGTACGCCGTACGGAGGGGCCGCCCTGAGGGGCCGGCGTCGTCTGCTGGCCCCGAAGTCGGCCCGGCCGTCGTCGTTGCGCGCGGACAGTCTACGATGGTACGCGGGCCGACTTCATCGCTCGCCTATCGCGTGGTCTCGCCGCAGCCGTCCCGACGTGTGGGCAATGCATAGCCGGACACAGGGGACGCAGACGTGCTTCTCTTCCCGATAGGCACAGATCGCCGCTTGCGCGGGTTCCCGTGGGTGACGGTAGGGCTCATCGCCGCCAACTGCTACGTGTTGCTCTTCCTGCAGCACGGGCCGGGTGCGAGCAACTTCGCGCTGGTGTGGGGCCGCTTCGCGTGGTGGATGCCCGTCACCTACATGTTCGCCCACGGCGACTTCCTCCATCTGCTGGGCAACATGCTCTTCCTGTGGGTGTTCGGGCCACACGCCGAGGACGCTTTGGGCCGCGGCCGCTTCCTGCTCGTTTACCTCAGCGCCGGCCTCGCCGCGGCCGCCCTGCACGTCCTGTCGTCGGCGGTCCTGTACCCCGTGGAGCTTGGTGTCGGCCTGGTGGGCGCGTCAGGCGCCGTCATGGGCGTCGTCGCGCTGTTCGTGCTGCGCTTTCACGGCGTGCGGGTGCGTTTCTTCTTCTGGTGGCTACTGCCCGGTATCTTCTACGTGCGCGCGCTGTGGGTCGGGATCGCCTTCGTGGCCTGGGACCTGGGGCTGGCGTTGCTTGCGGCCGGCGCCGAGGGCATCGGAGGGGTCGCCCACTGGGCGCACGTGGGCGGCTTCCTGGCCGGTGGGATCTGGGCGTGGGCGATGCGGCTGCCCGAGGAGGGCACGCACGAGGTCCGGCACGCTGAGGCGCGGGAGCATGCCGCGGCGGGGGCCTGGCAGACCGCGGCGAAGCTGCTGGAGGAGCGCATCGCGGCGCGCCCCGGTGACGCCGGGCTGCACGCGGAGGCGGCCGTGTGCTGCGAGAAGATCCGGGGCGAGCACGAGCGGGCCGTGGCCCACTGGAACCGGCACCTGCGCCTGCTGCTGCTCGCGCGCCGCCACGACGAGGCCATCGAGCGCTTCCGCGACCTGACGAGTCGCTTCCGCCCCCGCGACCTCGACCCGGCGCTGCTCATGCGCCTCGGGGCGGCCGCCGAGAGCCGCGGCGCGGACGAGCTGGCGCTCCCCGCGTGGATGGCGCTGGCGCAGGCGCATCCGGACAGCGAGCAGGCGCCCGCCGCGGCCCTGCGCGCCGCCGGGCTGCTGCGGCGCGTGGGCAGGAGCGAGGAGGCCGCGCCGGTGCTGGAACTGATCGCGAGCACCTGGCCGCATTCGGAGGAAGCGCTGCACGCCACGCGGGCGCTGCAGGAGATGGCATCAGCATGACCACGGGAATCGGCGGGCGAGTTTGGCAACGATGATGCAGTCGATGTAGAATGAACGTGACGGATGCGGACCTTCACACGCATGAGTGGCACGAAGTCCCAGTAGTCTGGAGGTGGCGATATGGTCAGGGTCAGGCGGACGGGATCGGCAGCGGTCGCGGTGATCGTGATCGTGGCGGTGGTCGCGATCGCGGGCGCAGCGGTCTGGTACTTCATGTTGCGCTCCACGCCGGAGAAGACGGTCGCACAGATGATGGAGGCGCAGATTCGCGGCGACAACGAGACGGTCAAGAATTGCGTGACTGAGCGCTCGCAGCACTATCTCACCATGCCCGGCGCGATGACGCGGGGCATCACGGACGGCGAGGACGAGGACATCGAGTACACCGTCGGTGAGGCCGAGATCGACGGCGACCGCGCGAAGGTGCCCGTGACCGTCCCCGTTGCCGAGCGCGTCGCTCAGATCAGCGGGATGAAGGACATGACCTTCACTTACGCGCTCCGGCGGGAGGACGGCAGGTGGAAGGTGGACTTCGAGGACACGATCATGGGACTCATGGGCGATGCGAGGAGGGGCCTGCTTGAGATGATGCCACGCGCGGGCCCAGGCAATGAGCGATGAGCGCGCGAAGGTGGAGGACGGAGGACCGGGGCCCGCCCAGCCGCATCGGTCGCACAGGTGCGCCGACGCCGCGACGCCGACCCGAGGAGAGATGGCTATGACGGCCGGAGTATGCCAGTGGGTCTTCAACACCCGCTTGACCGCGGGCGAGATGGACATGTTCGACTGCATTGAGTTCGTCGGCACTCAGACCGAGGCCGACTGCTTTGAGCCGCTCAGCCGCTACTGGAGCGAGAAGGAGCCGATCGACGGCCAGGCCGAGCGTGCCCGGGAGCTGCTGGACGGCGTGGACCTGTCGGTGTCATGCTACACGCTCGACAGCGACTTCGCGGTCTACAACGAGAACGCGTTCGAGGAGACGGTCACCGACTGTATCATGGCGCTCGACATAGCCGAGATGCTGGGCACCGACACGATCCGCCTCGACCCGCGCAGCTCCCTGCCGCCTGAGCGTGCCGAGAGCCCGGATCTGGGCTTCATCCTCGAGCGCGTGTGTGAGGGGATGCAGCAGGTCACCGACGTGGCGGCCGATCGCGGCCTCACGGTCGGCGTCGAGAACCACGGGCTGTTGCTGGGGCGCAGCGCGCAGGTCATGCGCATGGTCGAGCTGGTGGACCGGCCGAACTTCGGCGTGAACATCGACGCTACCAACTTCCGCCACGTCTTCGGCGAGGACCATATTGAGGCCACCCGCATGCTGGCGCCGTTCGTCGTTCATGCCCACGCCAAGGACTTCCACCTGCGTACTGAGGAGCCGCCGGACGCGGAGGCGGCGGGGTGGCGCAAGACGCCAGCCGATGAGTGGATCAAGTCCGCCGTCGGCGGCGAGGGCGAGATGCAGTGGTCGCTGCTGTTCGCGATCCTGCGCGACGCGGGGTATGACGGCACGGTCTCGCTGGAGATATCGCTGCCCGACGACATGCACGACTCCGTGAAGCAGGGCATCGCCAACCTCAAGCGCATCCTGACGCAGGTCGAGGCCGAAGGGGAGGCGACCGCTGATGCCTGAGCCGAGAGCTCCGGTGATGCCCGATGATATCGACGCGGAGCTGGCGCGCAGCGAGCCGGACTACGCGGTGTACGTGCCGACCGGCGACCACGACACCGGCAACGAGCACTTCCTGGTGACGGACGCGCCGGACGGCGCGCTCATGGCCGTCTGGACGCAGTCCAGCTACGAGAACGCGGGCGACCACCGGATCATGTTCGCGCGCTCGGAGGATGACGGGCGGACCTGGTCGGAGCCCAGGCGGATCGTCGGCCCGACAGGCCCGGACGACGAGCGCCTCTTCTCGAGCTGGGGCTTCCCGATCACGTCGCGCTCGGGCCGCATCTACGTTATCTGGAACCAGTATCAGGGCGTGTTCGACAGCATCCGCCACCACACGGGCACCATGGACTGCTGCTACTCCGACGACCTCGGCGAGACCTGGTCCGAACCCCAGGAGGTGCCGATGGCCCGCAGCGCCTACGACCACTCCGACCCGGCCATGCCGCCCATGTGGATCATCTGGCAGCTTCCCATCCGCGACCTGCAGGGGCGGTGGTTCACGGGCTTCACCCGCTGGGTGGCGAGCACCGCGCGCCATGAGCCGGTTGACGGAAGCTGGACCTCGCAGGAGGCGGTCGTCCAGTTCATGCGCTTCCTCAACATCGACGACGACCCCGAGCCGGCGGCCATCGCCATCGAGGTCTCGCCCGATCACGAGGCGCTGCGCGTGCCACACTACGACAACCCCGCGCTGTCGATCGCGCAGGAGCCGAGCCTGGTGCGCCTACCCGACGGCCGCCTGTTCTGCACCATGCGCACCATGAGCGGCTACATCTGGTACTCGGTGTCGGCCGATGACGGGCGGAGCTGGTGCTCGCCGCGGCCGCTGCTGCGGCGCGATCATGGCCTGCCGATACCCGAGCCCCTGTGCTGCTGCCCGATCTACCAACTGGCGGATGGACGGTACGTGCTGCTGCACCACAACAACGACGGGCATTTCGAGGGTTGTACGCGCGAGGAGACCGGCAAGAACCGGCGGCCCGCCTTCCTGGCGCTGGGCGAGTTCCGGCCCGCCGCCGAGCAGCCGATCTGGTTCTCGGACAGCAAGCAGTTCATGGACAACGATGGCGTGGGCATCGGCCCGCTGAGCCGCATCGACATCGGCGTCTACTCGAGCCTGACGACCCGCAAGGGCGAAAACGTGCTCTGGCACCCGGACCGCAAGTTCTTCCTGGTCGGCAAGCGCATCACCGACGAGTTCCTGAGCGACCTCGGAGTGCCGCGCCCCTGACGATCGCGAGGACTGACCGCATGACCCAGCCCAACATTATCTTCATCCTGATCGACGACCTCGGATGGACCGACCTCGCCTGCTGCGGCAGCCCGTTCTACGAGACGCCGAACCTCGACCGTCTGCGCGCCCAGGGCATGCAGTTCAGCGACGGCTACGCCGCCTGCCCGGTGTGCTCGCCCACGCGCGTGAGCGTGCAGACCGGGCGCTACCCGGCGCGCGTGGGCGTCACGAACTACATCGCGGGCTCCGCGCGCGGCGCGGTCATCGAGCCCGACTACGTCAAGCACCTGCCGCACGAGGAGCACACCATCGCCCAGGCGCTCGGCGATGCCGGCTACCAGACCTGGCATGTGGGCAAATGGCACATGGGCGGCGAGGAGTACTGGCCGGAGCACCACGGCTACGAGGTCAACGTCGGCGGCTGCGACATGGGCATGCCGCGCTACGGCTACTTCAGCCCGTGGGGCAATCCCAGGCTCGAAGACGGACCGCAAGGCGAGTATCTGACCGACCGACTGACCGACGAGGCCATCGGGCTTGTGGCGCACGCCGACGACCGCCCGTTCTTCCTGCACATGGCGTACTACACGGTGCACGTGCCGATCCAGGCCAAGCCCGAGCACGTCACGCGCTTCGAGGCGAAGGCCGCCGACCTGGGGCTCAATGAGATCGAGCCATTCCGGCTCGGCGAGCGCTTCCCGTGCGAGCACAAGCGCGACCGGCGCGTGACGAGGCGGCTGCTGCAGTCTGATCCTAGCTATGCGGCGATGGTGTGGAGCATGGACGAGAACATCGGGCGTCTGCTGGCAGCGGTCGAAGAGGCAGGCCGCGCGGAGAACACGGTGGTCTTCTTCACCTCCGACAACGGCGGCCTCGCCACCGCCGAGGGAGCGCCGACCTGCAACGCGCCGCTGAGCGAGGGCAAGGGCTGGATGTACGAGGGCGGCACGCGCGAGCCGCTACTCATCTCCTGGCCGGGCGTCACCGAGCCCGGCAGCACCTGTGACGCACCTGTTACCAGCACTGACTTCTACCCCACCTTCCTGGAGATGGCGGAGGCCGACCCGATGCCGGCACGCTCCGACGGCGAGGTGCAGCCGTGCGACGGCGTGAGCCTGGCGCCGCTGCTGCGCGGCGCGGAATCGCTGGGCCGCGAGGCGATCTTCTGGCACTACCCGCACTACGGCAACCAGGGCGGCGCGCCGGGCTGCTCGGTGCGTGCCGGCGATCACAAGCTGATCGAGTTCTTCGAGGACGGCCACGTGGAGCTGTACAACCTGCGCGAGGACATCGGCGAGGAGCACGACCTCGCCGAGGACGACCCCGACCGCGCCGAGCACCTGCACGGGCTGCTGCGCGAATGGCGCGAGGACGTGGGCGCGAAGCTGCCGACGCCCAACCCGGACTGGGAGGGCTGAGCGCAGAAAGGAGGGGCCGCACGACGGTACACGCGAAGCGTGTGACGGAGGTCGGCCCAACACGGCCGTTCTCGGGCCACCACGCTGCAGGTGCACGAACGACCGTGTTGGGCCGGCCTCGGCGCGATTGCTCCGCCATCGCCCCTCGTGCGGCCCCTCCCAACGGCGGACGAGGCGCCGCACCGTGACGACATCCGAGAGGCGGAGTGAGAGCATGGCCCACCACCGCACGATTGTCTTCGCCCTCGAATCTGGAGTGCAGGCGCCCTCGCCTGCACATGACGACGCGAGGTGAGATCGCGTGAGCGAACACGGGCGGATCGTCTTCAGCGAAGGCACCGTCATCACGCCCACGGTGCGCCTGCAGGCCGACCTCGTGGTCGAGGACGGCCGCATCGCCGAGATCCGCGAGAGCGGCTCGGCGCGCTCGGGCGAGCATGTGGTGGACTGTCGTGGGCTCTACGTCGGCCCGGGGCTCGTGGACATGCACGTGCACGGCGGCCGGGGCCATGACTTCATGACCGACGACCCCCAGGAGGTCATCGACGGCTGCGAGTACCACCTCTCGCAGGGCACCACGAGCATCGCGCCGACGGGCCTGAGCGTGCCCATCGACGAGATGCGCGCGGCGATCGCGGCGACGCGCGCCGCCGCGCCCGACTGCAAGGCCGACATCCTCGGATATCACGTGGAGGGAATGTACCTCGATCACGAGTACCGCGGCGGGCACCTTGCCGAGTACGTCCGCGACCCCGACCCGGACGAGTACCTGCCGCTGATCGAGGATCACGGGGACTTCATCACCGAGTGGACGCTGGCGCCGGAGCTGCCCGGCTCGCTGGACGTGATCCGCGCGCTGCGGGCGGCGGGCATTGTGGCAGCGGTCGGGCACTCGCAGGCGACCTACGAGCAGATGATGGCGGCGATCGACGCGGGCCTCGTCCACGCCACGCACCTGTACTGCGTCATGGGCGGCCTGCGTTTCGAGGCGCTGCGCGACTCGCCGGGCAGGGGCTACGCGCCGGGCGTGATCGAGGCGGTGCTGCTGCACCAGGCGGTGACCACCGAGGTCATCTGCGACGGCTTCCACCTGCACCCGGCGCTCATCCGCTTCGCGCTC
Source organism: Candidatus Zipacnadia bacterium (assembly GCA_029820915.1). Classification (GTDB taxonomy): domain Bacteria; phylum Armatimonadota; class Zipacnadia; order Zipacnadales; family UBA5352; genus JALGVA01. Next base: position 8,645 of record JALGUI010000133.1, read on the forward strand.
ATGTGCAAGGGCCCGCATCGCCTCGCGTTGATCTCGGACGCGATGAAGGGCGTGGGGCTCCCCGACGGCGAGTACTTCATCGGCGGCCAGGACTGCCTCGTGGCGGGTGGCATCGCCACCATCAAGGCCCGGCCGGAGGTCATCGCGTCCTCCGTCACGCCGCTGATCGGCATGGCGCGTCATCGGCGTCGATGACCGCAAGGGCTCGCTCGACGCAGGAAAGGACGCGGACCTGCTCCTCCTCGACCGGGACCTGCAGGTCCAGGAGGTCTATGCGCAGGGGCGGCGGGTGGCGATGTATAGGTAGCCAGATTGCATTTATTGGCGCCGAGCAGTCCCGTGCGACGTAAGTGGATCATGACCCACTGACGAGGAGTCCCGGCAGCGCGTACCAGAACCCATCAGGGGATGACTTGACTCACATCCAGGCAGGAGGGATGTCATGGTGACCGGAGGGCAGGACGAGGTCCAACGAGCGAAGTCACTGATCTCGAGGGGTGACTATCAGGCAGCGATCCAGGCGCTGCGGCTGTGGCTGGAGGCGCACCCTCAAGACGCGGATGCGTGGGCTGCTCTGGGGGCTGCTCATTTCGTGTCGGACCACCTTGACGACGCGATACAGGCTGCCACGAAGGCAGCAGAGCTTCGACCCGATAGTGCCCGCAACTGGTGCAACCTCGGCGTGGCGCTCAGGAAGGCTGGCCGCCTCGGAGAGGCCCGCCAAGCCCAACAATCAGCCCTAGAGATCGATCCCGCATACCGTAGACCACGCGGCGAACTGGCCAAGGTCGGACGCGCCGAGACGCAGGCGGAGCGCGGCATCGGCCCGGCTGGGAGCCGGTCCTGCCCGAGCTGTGGGCAATCGTCCCTGGACAGCGACGTATTCTGCTTGAACTGCGGGTACGACTTCGCGATGGGCACGGTCCCGGAGGAGGCCCCCAAAGAGCGCCGACGCGCGTTTCTTCGGTGGGCCATCGACAAGGCTGAACAGCGCGGGCGCCTGCGTGACGCCGAGAAGCACCTTGAGGAGCTCCTTCGATCCACGCCCCGTGACAAGGTGATGGGCTGTCGTCTGGCCCTCCTCCAGGAGCGACAGGGAGCCTACGACCGCGCCCTCGCTACGTGGGAGAGCCTCGTTCGCAGGCACCATGGCAGAGATGAAGTAGGGGGGTACCTCGAGTGCACGCTCACAATTTCGAGGATGCAGGAGAAGCGCCACGAGTTCGATCGCGCCGTCGCAACGTGTCGAGACGCGGCTTCCCTTCTCGGGGACGACGAGCGGCTTGGACCTCGGATTGCCGAGATCCGAGTTGCGGAGGAGCGGTATCACGCGGAGGAAGAGGCGCATGCCAGGGGACGTGAGAGCCGCACGCAGGTTGCAGCGACGGCCAGTGGTTTCGGAGCCGTCACGGGCGCGCTCACGATGATCGCGGGCGTACTCCTCATCATGCTGAGCCTCGCGATGGTTCCTTGCTGCATCGGCATCTTCATGCTGCCCATGGCCTTCGGCGTCTTCATGACCGGTGTTGGCATGATGGTGGGCTCGCCCGTCGGCGGCGCAGCTGTCTGGACCTTGGGTGAGCTGCCGCACGCGATGAAGCGATTCGGGCAGTACTGGAGTGGCCTTACGCCTCAGGCACGCCAGCGAGCACTCGTGGGGATCACCCTCGCAGTGGCCGCAACGCTACTCGCGGGTTTCGTCTTGAGCGTTTTCGGTCCAGTCGTTTCCGGGAGATCGACGCGTCCAGCCGCTGCAGTCCCGCGGGACCAGCGTGATACAGGTGTCTCGCACCCGCAGGCGAGATCGTCAAGCAGACCCACAAGCGTTGCGCAGCATCAGAGCACGGCTTCCCCGGAAGAGCACCGGCAGACTTCGATCGCCCGGGGGCGGCAGGCCATGCGCATCGGCAAGTCCCTCTACTCGATCGGCGACTACGAAGGCGCGAGGGAAGCGTTCGCTCTGTCCCGACGATGCGGCATCCACAACGCAGAGACATGGCTCGATGCGTGTGATCGACGGGTGGCGGAGGCGAAAGGCCTTCTTGTCGCGGTTCGTGAGGGCGCGGTGCGGGCCTCGTACCAGGGGGGGTGGGCGGCGGGCCCCGGCACCCCAAGTGCTCGCGAAGACGGACTGGTAGACCCGACAGACTTCACCTCAACGGTGCTATACCTTCTCCAGACCGGCGAGATCTCGGCAGACGAAGCAGAACTACTGTTCGCGGAGGATGACTTCTACCGCGAACTGGATCGGTTCGAGAGCGAGATGTCGCACCTCAGGTATGAGCTCGACCAACTTGACTGACTACGACACGACAGGGCAGTGTCGCGTTGCACGGCGAGAGCCCCGCCATGCCCCAATCTGGGGGGGGGGGCGGCGAGGGAGTTGGAGCACTGGCGCAGCGGAAGTCGCGGGCATCTTGCCGTCGGGGCGTTCGGGCTCTGATGCACGCGACGCGTGCGGCCTCACCCGAGCATGGCACTACCACCGCCCGAGCAGCGTGTTGCGGTAGGTGCGGTAGTCCTCGTAGAGGCGCTGGGACTTCTCGCGCCCGTTGGTCGGGCTGAGGTAGTTGGGGTAGTCGAAGGTCACCAGGTGGTCGGCGTGCTGGGCCGCCACCTCGATCGATGCCACCAGCCGCCCGATCGGGAACGAGTAGTAGCCCTTGCCCCGGATCGCGCGCACCGCCGCCTGGTTCAGGTCGGTCAGCGCCAGCGGCGACAGCCCGGTGCCCGGCCCGTCGATCACCATGACCACGTCCACGTCCGGGACCATGGCGATGAACGGGCGCCAGAATGCGCGAAGCTCCTCCGGCCCCACGAACCGCCAGTCGCCCTCGGGCGTGTCGCGCCAGCGGTACAGCCCCAGCGGCAGCACGATCTCCAGGTCCGGCCGCAGCGCGGAGATGAAGGCGGCGAGCTGCTGCGCCTGGCGCGCAGGCTCGGCCGGGTCGTTGCCGAAGTTCGCCGGGCACAGCTCGAAGTTCAGGTAGTAGCCGACCAGCGATGGATGCGCCCCATAGCGCTCCAGCAGCGCGCGCCGATAGGCGTCCAGGCGCTCGCGGCTCTCGGCCACGACCTCCTGCTGCTCGCCGAGCAGCGAGTAGCCGGTCGGCGGCGCATCGCCCAGGTACGCCCGCATGCCCAGCTCGTCGGCGCGCGACAGGATGACCTCCAGCGGATCGCGCCCCGCCCACGCCTCCATCTGCCGCAGGGGGGCGTCCGGCATAACCGTCGAGTAGTCCCCATCCCTCCCCGTGACCGTGTAGAGCATGAGCGTGTCGAGGCCGATCGCGTGCGCGTGATCGACCTCGTCCGCGAGCGCCGCATCGTCCCAGTGCTCAGCCCAGTGCGCGTAGTGGAAGGCCCAGAAGGCGCCGTCGAGTAGCGGCGCGCGTCGGAGTTGGGCCGCCGGCGGCGACTGCTCGTAGACCTCGAACTCGCGCACAGCGGGACGGCTGCCGGCGTAGGCCGTGACGACGAGTCGCACGAGCTCTGCGGTCACCGGCGGGAAGCGGAAGGTCCAGCGCGGGCAGTCGGCGTTGTCCACGGTCGCAGGCAGCTCGCTGAAGACGCCGTCGCTCATCGCCTGGATGCTCCAGCCGTCCACGGCGGGCGCGTAGCCCATCGAGAAGAAGTGGACGCGCACGCAGGAGAAGGTGCGGGCCTCCTCCCACTCGATCCCGATGTCCTTGGGCGGATCGGTGGTCGGCTCGTTCGAGCCCCACCAGGTGGTCATGTCGCCGTCGTTGACGAGCGCGGGTGAGACGGTCGGCCCCGAGTTCATCAGCCCGCTGAGCGCCCCGCCACCGTCACCAGACACGCGCGCAGCATCACGATCTCCCCTACCCCGCCTCGGTCTCGGCCATCCACGCGCGCAGCTCGTCGGCGAGCTTGTCGCAGAGCTCGTCCAACAGCGCTTGTGCGGCCTCGGGCGTAACCTTGGTGGCGAGGTCGGCGTCCCACTCGTAGTGCTCGCGGGCCATGAACCGAAAGACGCTCTTGCGTGCCTCATCGCTCAGGCCGCGCGAGTAGAGCCATGGGTCGCAGCCGGGGTACTTGGGCAGCAGCGTATCTTCGGGGTCATAGCGGTCGAGGTGCACCGTGCCGGGCCTGGAGGCCATCAGGTCGGCCGCCTCGTTCGGGCCGGCATGGCCACCGCCCAGGTCGGCCTCGAACGGACCATCCGGACCGTGCTTGACGCGGATCTTCGCGCAACCGTGGCCGGCGTGCTCGCGTGCAGCGCCCTCCCACGCCTCGCGCTGCATCTGGCCGGCGTGGGCGAGATGCACGAAGATCCAGCGGAAGCCGCACTTCTCCAGCTCGCGGTAGAGCTCCAGCGCCACCTGCCTCACCAGGGCGGGCGTGAAGCTGATGGTGCCGCGCCAGTTGCAGAAGCCCGGCGCGGCCACCCAGGTCGCGGGCAGCACCACGCCGCCGCCGAGCCGCTCGGCGACCGCGGTGCAGGTGACGTCGCCGCGGATGAAGTCCGAGCCCGTGGTCATGTGCGGCCCGTGCCACTCCAGTGATCCGGCGGGCACGATGGCCAGGGGCAGGTGCTCGATGGCCTCGTCGAGCTCGGCCGGGGTCATCATCTCCCAGCGCACAATGCGGTCAGACATGTTGCTCCTCCTCATGGCCGGCGCCGCCGGGCCGACTTGCGACCCGGCGCCACTTGGCCTGCTCTGGTGTTGGCGTCAGGGCCGTCAGCGTCCCCGCTGGGCGATGTTGCCCTCGATGTACCAGTCCACGTCGCTCCAGGCCCGGCTCCCGTCGGCGACCTCGCGCACTTGCTCGGCCAGCAGGCCGAGGAACTCGTGGAGCACCGACATGTCGCGCAGGTAGCTCGGCACGAGGTAGTGCGGCTTGTTGCTCTCCACGGTCCTCATGGCGGCCGTGACCGCGTCGCGGGCCTCATCGATCTCCCCGGCCAGGGTCATGGCATCGACGGGCGCCTCATCCCGGCCGTGCGCTGCCTCGAACGCCTTCGACATGACGCGGAAGGCGAAGCCGTGGCACTCGATGCGCGCGGCCTCGACGGCCATGTTCCGAGAGAGCGTGTCCGAGCGGCCCTCGAGGAGTCGGCGCGCGGCCCCTCCCGCCTCCTCCAGGAACCGCAGGCCATCGGCCCTGCCCGCCAAGTCCTGAAGCGGCTCCAGGGGGTACTGCCTGGGCCAGGGCTTGTTCGCGCGCTGGTAGGTGTACGCGTAGTACCACAGCGGACCAAAGGCGGGCGCCTGAGCCGCACGGTCAAGCCATCGCCGCGCGGCAAGCAGGTCGGCGTCGCCCCTCACCTCCGCCCACTTCTCCTCGAAGAGGTGGACCGGGCCGGCGCCACGCTGGTTCCACGAGTACTCCGCCAGCGCATCGAACTCCAGCCCCCACGCCGGATCGAAGACGGAGTACGAGGCCGCGCCCTCGGCCCGGTCGGCCTGGGCGCGCTGCAGCATCTTCTCGACATTGCGCTGGCGCGGGTCCCAGCGCGACCAGTTGTAGTAGCAGGTCATGGGCTTGACCCAACTGCGCACACCGTAGCCCATCTTCGGGTCCGCCTGCGGGCTGATGCTCTCGTTGCTGTACCACCACCAGTCGATAATGATGTGGTCGATGAGCCCCTCGTCGCGCAGCCGCTCGACGAAGGCCTCATCCCACGCCGCCATGTGGCGGGTGAACTGATCGTTGTATATGACCACGTTCTGCACGCCCACGGAGACCAGGTGCTTGGCGAGGGTGATCGCCCAGTTCTGGAACTGCTCCTCGTTGGGCGTCTGCGCGCACCGCTCACACCGGCAGAAGCCCGTGCCGACCTCATCGAGCTGGATGTGGAAGGTGTGCACGCCGTTGGGCTTCAGGTAGGTCTCGTAGATGTGCTGGTACCAGCCCTTCACGAACGCGACGAGATCCGGGTTGCTGAGGCAGTAGCCGAACTGCTCCGGCTCGCCCGCCTCGTTCTTGGCGGCGAACTCCGGGATCAGCCGCGGGATGAGCGTGTTGTGGCCCAGGCTGTTGACGTACGGGATGACCTC
>JALGUI010000134.1 GCA_029820915.1 Candidatus Zipacnadia bacterium
TCAAGCTCGTAGCGCGAGGTGCCGACCGCGAAGTTCGGGTAGCGCGCCATGAGCGGCCGGAAGAGCCGATCCTCGCCCCAGCTTCCGTGCGCCACGATCACCAGGTACAGGCGCGGGAAGTCGGCCAGGATCGTGTCGGCCAGCTCGTAGACCTCGAGGGCGCCCGGCATCTCGCGGCGGTGCATGAACAGCGGGATACCGCGGTCCTGCATCTCCTCGAGCAGCCCGCCCATCGTCGTCGCGTTCAACAGATAGCGGTGCTTGGCCGGGTAGGCCCACAGCGCCCGCACGCCCGCCTCGCGCATCGCCGACAGGAACTCGTCCACGTCGCCCAGCTCCCCGGTGTGCGGGGGCAGGATCCCCCACGCGGCTTCCAGGCGGTCGTCATCCGCGGTCTGCTCCGAGGTCAGACGGTTGCCGACCTCGGGGCTCTCCTCGAAGATGGCCGCGTTGCGCACGAGCGCGCGGGCCATGCCCGCCCGCTCCAGCTCGCGAACAAGGTCATCGACGGTCTCCGCCGGGGCGACCGGCGGCGATTTCAGAACACCATACCAGCAATTGCAGTCGAAGAACTCCATCGGACAGTATCGACCTCCACTACGCAGGATGGCGCCGGTCAGGCGCTCGCGGGCCGGGGTTTCGCCGGAGCGAGCGCACTGTCCTGCGCCCGGGACCGCGCCGGCTCCGTCGAGAACGAAGCCCTACGACGCGCCGGAGGCGCTTGACGCGACTGCCGGGGTGAGCATGTCGGTCCTGCCGTGCGGAGGCGTGCAGGGAAGATGGCCGCGAGAGCGAATGGCCTGAACAGACTGCGCGGCGCCGCCCTTCTCGTGCTCGGCGGCGTCGCTGGGTGTGCCCTTATCGGCGTGCTCGCCGACGCAACGGGAGGAGACCTTCGCACCCATGCGACATCGCGGGACGAGCAGTGCGCCGGAGTTCCCGCCCGGGGTGCAGTGGCTCAACACCGATCGGCCGCTCAGCCTGGGGCAGCTTCGGGGCAAGGTCGTGCTGCTGGACTTCTGGACCTACTGCTGCATCAACTGCATGCACGTGCTCCCCGACCTCAAGCGCCTGGAGCACGAGTACCCGGACGAGCTGGTGGTCATCGGCGTGCACTCGGCCAAGTTCGAGGCCGAGCGCGACGTTGGGAACATCCGCAGCGCGATCCTGCGCTACGAGATCGAGCACCCGGTGGTCAACGATCGCGACATGCGCATCTGGGACGACTATGCCGCGCGCGCCTGGCCCACCGCCGTGCTGATCGACACCGAGGGCAAAATCGTGGCGCGGCGCTCCGGTGAGGGTGTCTTCGACGCATTCGACCAGGTCATCGCCGAGATCATCGAGGACGCCGCTCGGGCCGGACTGCTGAACCGCGAGCCGCTGGAGCTGCGGCGCGAGCGAGAGGCCACCGTGACGGGGGCGCTGTCCTTCCCCGGGAAGGTGTTGGCGGACGGGGAGAGCGGGCGGCTGCTGATCGCCGACTCGAACCACAACCGCGTCGTCGTCACCACACTTGACGGCGAAGTGGTCGATGTCGCGGGCAGCGGCGCCATCGGCTTCGACGACGGGGCCTTCGACGAGGCCACTTTCAACCACCCGCAGGGAATGGCGCTGGACGGACACGCGCTGTACGTGGCGGACACCGTGAACCACGCGATCCGGCGGCTCGATCTTCAGGCGCGCACCGTGGCGACCGTGGCGGGCACCGGTCGCCGGGCGACCGCGATCGATCGGACCGGCACCGGCACCGGCATGGACCTGAGTTCACCGTGGGACCTGGAGATCGAGAGCAACTCGCTCTTCATCGCCATGGCGGGGTCGCATCAGATCTGGCGCATGGACCTGCATACGTGGGCGCTGGAGCTGTACGCCGGCTCGGGGGCGGAGGACCTGGCCGACGGCCCCCTGCGCCAGGCCACGCTCGCGCAACCGAGCGGCCTCACCTCCGACGGCCTGCGCCTGTTCTTCGCCGACAGCGAGAGCAGCTCGATCCGGTATGCGGACCTGCCGCCGGACGCCTACGTGCGCACAGTTGTCGGCACCGGCCTCTTCGACTTCGGCGACAGCGACGGACTGGGCGCCGACGCAAGGCTGCAGCACCCGCTCGCCGTGGTGCATCACGGCGGGGACCTCTACGTCGCCGACACCTACAACAACAGGATCAAGCGCGTCAATCCGAGGACCCGCAGGGTCGAGACGCTGCTGGGCACCGGCGAGGCCGGCCTGCGCGACGGCGATCCCGCGCAGTTCAAAGAGCCCGGCGGCATCAGCTACGCCGACGGCCGACTCTTCATCGCGGACACCAACAACCACGCGATCCGGGTGGCGCCGGTGGAGGGCGGGCCGGTCGAGACGCTCCAACTGCATCCGCTCGATCGCCTGAGCCCCGGCGCGCGGTCGGATGGATAGTCCCGGCCCTTGCGCCCTGCCATCCGATCAGATATACTCCGCCGATGATTCCGGGCCCGGAAGGAGAAGCCACGCGGGCGTAGAAGTCGCCAGATGACGTTGAGTCGGTCAGGCCCGTGCGCGAATGATACACGAACCGGCGGCAGCCGCCGCCGGAAGGTCGCCTGCGACCTCGCGCAGTAAGGCCCCCGTGCAGGTGGGCCGGCGATTATGATGAAGCTCAGATGTCGTGGCCGTGCGCTCCGGAGCGCCCTGACGCCCGGCGCGCAGCCCGTCGTTGCCATCCTGGCGCTGCTCCTCCTCGCGCTCGCCGTCTCCCTCGCCGCCGACGCGCCGCCCGTGGCCGAGGGCGACGTGGTGGCGCCCGAGGTGGTCCACGAGACGATCCTGCCCGCGTCGGCCGCGGATGAGCACCACGACCCGCCGGCCGAGATCCTCCGCGGGCTGCCTCGCTTCGGGGCGGAGCTGTTCCGCGCCGCCGTCGCGCCCGACCACGAGGCCCGGGACGGGGAGGACGCGCAGCGGCCGACTCCCGCGTCGGCGCCGGTCCCGGCCGGCTACGTGGTCGGGCCGAGCGATGCCCTGTCGCTGCAGGTCTTCGCGCGCGACTGGGAGCAGGTGGCGCAGGAGATGACCGTCACGCCCGAGGGCTTCATCTTCCCGGAGCAGCTCGGGCGCGTGACGGCCGCGGGCCAGACGCTTGATGGCCTGCGCGCCGCGCTCGGGCGCTCCTACGCGCGCATCTTCGCCGACCCCACGGTGACGCTCACCATCTCGTCGCAGCGCGCCATCGAGGTCTACGTGATCGGCGACGTCGTGCGCCCCGGCCGCCACCTGCAGATGGGCATGGCCACCGTGCTCGATGCGCTCTACGCCGCGGGCGGCCCGTCGGAGATCGGCTCGTACCGGCAGATCCGCCTGACGCGCGTGGGCTCCCCGCCGCACGAGGTCGATCTCTATGACTACCTGCTCACCGGCAGCCGCGAGGAGGACGTGCTGCTCGACCCCGGCGACACGATCTTCGTGCCCGCGATGGGCGCCGAGGTGGGCGTCGCGGGCGAGGTGCGGCGCCCCGCGCGCTATGAGCCGGCCGCCGACGCCACGGTCGCCGATGTCGTCGAGATGGCCGGCGGCCTGACCCCGCAGGCCTACGGTGTGCTGCACCTGTGGCGCACGGATGAGCGGCGACAGTGGCGGCTGCTGACCTGCAGCACCGCCGACGCGGGCGCCGACGGCATGGGCATGTCCGTCGAGGACGGCGATCTCATCGTCGCGCGCGGCATCCGCGACACCGTCGCCAATACCGTGCGCATCCTGGGCGCCGTCAAGCGTCCCGGCTACTACCCGGTGGATCGCCACCCAACCATCAGCGCCCTCATTGAGGCCGCCGAGGGGCTCGCCGTGAACGCGCACGTCGGTCGCGGCGTCATCAGCCGCCTCGGGCCTGAGCGGCACTTCGAGGTCATCCCGTTCGATGTTGCAGGGGCCCTGGAGGGCGATCCGGCCGCCGACCTGCCGCTGCAGGCCAAGGACTACGTCACCATCTACGCGCAGGAGGAGGTCGAGCCCCCCCTCCTGGTTAACGTCACCGGCGCGGTGCGCAGGCCCGGCACGTACCGCTGGGCCGAGAACCTGCGCATCAGCCAGCTCATCGCCCGCGCCGGCGGCCTGGCGCCGGAGGCCTACAGCGACCGCGCGGACCTGCTGCGCCTGACCCCCGAGCAGGCGCAGCGGCTCATCCCGGTCCACCTCGCCGCCGCGCTGGCGGGCGATGCGCAGGCGGACATCGTGCTGGTGCGCGGCGACCTCCTCCACGTGCGCACCCGCGAGGAGGTGGGCGTGAGTGGCGAGGCGCACATCGCTGGCCTGGTGCGCATGCCGGGTAGCTACCCGCGCCATGAGGAGATGCGGGTGAGCGACCTGCTCTTCGCGGCCGGCGGCCCCACGCCCGGCGCGGGGCCGCACATCGAGCTCACGCAAGGGCGCTTCGAGGGCACCCCCGACCCGATCCGGCTCGCGCTCATCGGCGGGCCGGGTGACTACCGCGTCGAGCCCGACCTGGTGCTGCAGAACGATGACAGCGTGACCGTGACGGGGCGCGGCGACTTCAAGGCTCAGGCCGACGTGGTCTTCCTCGAGGGCCGCATCGACCGCCCTGGGGCGTACCCCATCCGCTCCGGCCCCGATGACCGCCCCTACACCGTCTGGGACCTGTTGCAGGACGGCGGCGGCACGCTCGATGACGCCAACATCGGCGGCATCGTGGTCTATCGCCGCAGGGCCTCGGCCATGAGCGAGGCCCAGGAGGAGGACCTGCAGCGCGTGCTGCTGTCGGTCAACCGGGAAGCGCGGCAGCAGGAGGCCATGCAGGTCGAACGCGAGGAGCAGGCCCAGGCCCTCACCCAGGCCGTCAGCTACCGCCTCCAGCAGGTGATGGCCACGCCCACCGGCGTCAGCATCGTCCTCCCGCCCCATCCGGTGCAGGAGCAGGACTGGGTGGCGGCCATCCCGGTGGACGGGCGCAACCTCGTCGCCAGCCGCGGCATGGAGGACAACCTGGACCTCGAGAGCGGGGACACCGTGATGGTGCCGCGGCGCGTCAACACCGTCATGGTGCTGGGCGCCGTGCCGCGCTCGGGCGCGGTGCCGTATGTCGAGAGCGAGACGACCGAGTACTACCTGAACGAGTCCGGCGGGCTGCGGGAGGATGCGGCGGCGAACCGCATGGTCGTGGTGCACGCCAACGGCGCCGTCGAGCCGATCAGGCGCAACACTGTCCTCGATCCCGGAGACGTCGTCGTTGTGCCGACGCGTCACATCGTTCGCACCGTCCGCACCGAGAGCGAGTGGCAACTGTGGCTGCGCACCATCGTACCGCTGGCCACCGCCGCCCTGATCTTCTGACCGCGACCGCTTCCGCCATGGCGGAGGACGAGACGCACGCATGAGACTGCTCGAGAGCTTCACCTGGCTGCACGTGCTGGTCGTCAGCATCATCGGCGGTGTCCTGGTCGGCGTGGTCGTGCAGTACGGCCGCCCGGGCACCTTCACCGCCGACAGTTCGCTGCTGCTGACTGACCGCCCCGATGTCCTGGCGGGGGGCGCCGCGGCGCCCGCCGGCGCCACCGCCGGCGGCCCATCACTCCATCGCCTCACCGCCATCCTCGTCAGCCGCGCGCTGCGCGAGCGAGTCGCCGATCGCCTGGGGCTCGCGCAGAAGCTGGGTCTCGACAAGGCCGAGCTGGTCAAGGTCCTCCTCGACATGATGACCGTCAAGGCCATCGGCGAGGACGGCATCAGTGTGACGGTGACCGTGCGGGGCTACGTCAATCCGCGTGTGCCCGCGCTCGGCTATCGCATCAGTTTCGAGGACGCCCGCCCGCTCAGCGCGGACATCGCCAACGCCTTCGTCAGCGAGCTGGGCGCGTACGTTCGGGAGGCGCAACTGGAGAGCGCGAGCGACACCCGCCGGTTCCTCGAGGAGCGCTACGAGGAGCTGAGCGGCGAGCTGGAGGACATCGAGGACCGGCTCGAGGGCCTGCGAGCGCAGTACGAGCTGCTCGACCCCGAGTCGAACGCCGCCCGGGTGGGCGACCGCATCCGCGTGCTGGAGCAGGCGCGGGGCGACGACGCCGCCGAGGCCGACGCCACCGCGAGTGCGCTGGCCGAGGCAGAGGCGCAGCTCGCCACCACGGACGTGCGACGTATCACGTCCTCGACCGAGTCCCGCAACCCGGTCATCTCGAGCCTGGAACAGGAGCTGACGCGCCTGCGGGTGGACTTGGCGACCGAGTTGGCCTCGGGCAAGACCGCCGAGCATCGGGACGTCGTGCAGCTCCAGAGCGCCATCGAGTCGATCGAGGCGCAGGTAGCCGAACTCGATAGCACGGTCCTGGCTAACGTCGGCGAACAGCCCAACCCGCTCTACGACGACGCGATCAAGCGCGTGGTTGAACTGCGGGTGCAGCTTGTCGGCGTGCGAGCCCGCAGGGCCGAGAACTCGGCGCTGCTCGCTGCGGCGCGGGGGGAGATGTCCCGGATGCCGGCGGTGGCCCGGGATTACGTGGCGATCCAGCGCGACCAGCAGCTTCGAGCCGAGCAGGTCGTGTCGGTCGAGCGCGCGCTGTGGCAGGCGAGGTTCGAGCAGGCGCGCAGCCAGGCCACCGAGCCGTTCCACGTCCTCGACAGCGCCACGCCCCCGATTGACCGGCACGGGCCGGCGTCGTTGGTGGCCGGACTCATCGGCTTCGGCCTTCTGGTGCTCCTGCAGGGACTGCTCGTGATTGATCGCCGCTGGTTCGGCGGCTAGCAACGCGCGTTCCGAGGAGCCCGGCGCGGGCGCCTCGACAGCGTCTGCCCCAGCAAGCCGGTTCGCCGCTCACCGCGCGCCGAGCCGGTAGACATCCCCGTCGCGCGTCACCGATATCTCGCTCCCCCCCACCAGGGCCCTGGTGATCGGGGCGGCCGAGCGGATCGTGAGCCTGATGT
>JALGUI010000135.1 GCA_029820915.1 Candidatus Zipacnadia bacterium
CCCACGCGCGGCGTCGATCCGGTGTCGCGCCGCGACCTGTGGCGCATCGTCTACGGCCTGCCCGCGCAGGGCGTCACGGTCCTGGTGACAACACCCGACGCGGAGGAGGCCGAGCGCTGCGCGCGCCTGGGCGTCATCGCCGAGGGGCGCATCGTAGCGTCGGGGACGCCCGAAGAGCTCGTCGCCCGGCACACCGCGTCGCCGGTCGAGATCGCGGCCGATGACCCGCGCGCCGCGCGCCGGACGCTCCGGGGGGCCGACGGCGTACAGGCCGTCTCCGCGCTGGGCGGGAGTCTGCGCGTGAGCGTGGCCGAGGGCGGGCCGGGGCCGGACGAGCTGTCGCGCCTGCTGGCGGACGCGGGCGTCGGCGTGCCCCAGGCGCGCCACGTCGAGCCGCGGCTGGAGGACGCGCTGCTGATGATCGAGGCGGAGCGCGAGCGCGATGACTGAGGCCCCGGCGGTCGTGGTCGAGGACCTGACGAAGCGCTTCGGCGACTTCGTGGCCGTCGATCACATCAGCTTCGCCATCGGCCGCGGTGAGGTCTTCGGCTTCCTCGGCCCCAACGGCGCGGGCAAGTCCACCACCATCCGCATGCTCAGCGGGCTGCTGCTGCCCAGCGACGGTCGGGCGACGGTGGCGGGGCTGGACGCGGCGCGCGAGGCGGAGAGCCTGCGCCGCCGCATCGGCTACATGCCCCAGCTCTTCTCACTCTACCCGGACCTGACCACGCGCGAGAACCTGGACTTCTATGGCGGCCTGTACGGCCTGTCCGACCGCGACATCGAGCGTCGCACCGACGAACTCGTGGCCGTGATCGACCTCGGGCGCGTCGTCGATCAGCTCACCGGCACGCTCGCCACGGGCTGGCGGCAGCGGGCCGCCTTGGCCTGCGCCATCATCCACCAGCCGTCGATCGTCTTCCTTGACGAGCCCACCAGCGGCGTCGATCAGGCCGCGCGCCGGCAGTTCTGGGACCTCATCGGCGACCTCGCCGCCGCGGGCACCACGGTGCTGGTGACCACCCACCTCATGGGGGAGGCGGAGCGCTGCGATCGACTGGGGATGATTGACCGCGGTCGCCTCATCGCGCTCGACACGCCGCGGGCCCTGCTCGACACGCTCAGCGGCACGGTCTTCGTCGCCGAGGCCGAGCCGCCCCTGCAGGCCGTCGAGTTGCTTGCCGGGCAGGACTTCGTCCGGGATACGGCGCTCTCCGGGGCGCGGGTCCGCGTGCGGGTGGCGCGGGGCCTCAAGGACCCCGAGGGCGTGCTGGCGGATGCGCTGGTGGCCGGCGGTATCTCCGCCGGGCCCGTGCGGCCCGCCCGCCCGTCGCTCGAGGACGTCTTCGTCGCACTCGTGGGCGACGCGGGGGAGGGCGATGAGGCATGACCTACCCCGATCCCCTCAGGCGCACGTTGGCCGTCGCGCGCGCCGAGTGGACGCACAACCGACGTGACGCGCGCAGCCTGGGCATCATCGTCCTGCTGCCCATCGTGCTCCTGGTGCTCTACGGCTACGCGATCAACTTCGACCTGCGCGAGCTGACCTTCGCCGTGCAGGACTGGGACCGCTCCGAGGCGAGCGCCGACCTCGTGGACACCATGGTGCGCAGCGACTACTTCACGCTGCACGCGCTGGTCGAGGACACGCGCGAGATCGAGCGGCTCGTCGAGCGCGGCGAGGTGCGCTTCGCGCTCATCATCATGCCCGGCTTCGGCGACGACATCGCCTCGGGCCGCACCGGGCGCGTACAGGTGCTGCTCGACGGCGCCGACTCGACCACCGCCGGGGTCGCGCTGGGGTACATGGAGGCGGTCGTCCGCAGCCACTCGGTCGATCTCGTGCGGCGCTGGGTGAAGCGATCGGGGCTCCCGGCGTCCGCCGCCGCGCCCGCGCTTGGCGTCGAGCCGCGTGTGCTCTACAACCCGGAACTCAAGAGCGTCAACTTCATCGTGCCCGGCCTGATCGCCGTCATCATGATGATGCTCGCCGCGCTGCTCACCTCCGGCTGCATCGTGCGCGAGCGCGAGGCCGGCAGCTTCGAGGGCCTCGCCGCCTCGCCCATCGCGCCCATGGAGATCATGCTGGGCAAGCTCGCCCCGTACGCGGCCATCGCCATCTTCGACGCCGTACTGTGCGTCGCGGCGGGCCGGCTGATCTTCGGTGTGGCGCCGCGCGGCGATCTGGGAGCCCTGCTCGCTACCTCGACGGTGTACCTGATCGCCTCGCTCGCCATCGGCCTGCTGATCTCGAGCGTCGCCCGCACTCACCAGGTGGCCACGCTGGTGGCCTTCCTGGCCACGATGCTGCCTACGATGCTGCTTACGGGTTTTGTCTTCCCGATCCGTTCGATGCCGGTCGTGCTGCAGTACATCGCGCAGGTCTTTCCGGCGACGCATTTCCTGATCATCATCCGCGCCATCTACCTGAAGGGCGTCGGCCTCGGGCTATTCGTGCGCGAGGCCCTGTTGCTGGCGCTGATCGCGCTGGTGCTGGTGGTGGCGGCATCGAAGGCCTTCCGCAAGTCGTTGGAGTGAATGGATCAGTTTCGGGTTTCGAGCAACGGCAACAGCAAACGGTCAACGGCCGGGAGACGGCAATCGGCAATCGGGGAAGGGCAATGGCGCGCTTGGTCTTCTGAGCGACTGTCACGCCGCTTGCGGCACGGGCATGATGGCCCGCCGGAGGGCATTGTCGCCGCCAGGTCAGTTCCTCGTTGGGTCGATGCGCCGCGCCGGCGTCGGTCGCTGGCCGTTTGCCTTTGCCGTGTGCCGCCAACGCCCTCGTTGGCGGGTCGCCCGAAGGGCGACGGCGGACGACG
Organism: Candidatus Zipacnadia bacterium; assembly: GCA_029820915.1. Taxonomy (GTDB): domain Bacteria; phylum Armatimonadota; class Zipacnadia; order Zipacnadales; family UBA5352; genus JALGVA01. The sequence continues at coordinate 2,823 of JALGUI010000135.1, forward strand.
GGGCGGGAAGCGGCAGCGACATGCTACAGGTCGATGGCGCAGTGCTCCGCCGCGGACCGGACGGCGGCGAGGGCCGCGCGCAGGGCGGCGACGCCCTCCTCGGCCGTGCAGGTCGGGACGCGGTCGCCGTGGATCTGCTCGAGGAAGTCGGCCGCCTCAATGCGGTAGATGTCGTCCCGCCCGGTCACCACGGTCTCGACCTCAAAGCCCGGACGGTCGCGGTGGTAGATGCGCAGCTCATAGCTCTGCCAGTCGTACATCAGCGTCGCGTCGTCGCCGAAGACCTCCGTGATGGACCGCTGCGGGAGCTGCACGTAGTCGGCGTGGAACTGCGAGAGGGCGCCGGACTCGTGCACGCACACCGCGCTGAAGACGTTAGGCCGTGGCATCATCTCGAGATCGCCGAGGGTTGCGGACTCGGCGCTGACGCGCACGATGGGGCCGATGAGCAGGCGCAGGTAGTCGAGCAGGTGCGTGTAGTCGATGATCAGCGCGTTAGGCTCGGTCATGCGGTAAGGCGTGGTGGCGCACATGAGCGTGAAGTAGGTGCCGACCATGGCACGCCCGCCGACGATGTTGCCGCAGATGCCCGACTCGACCAGCTCGACGAGCCGCCGCAAGCCGGCGTGCGAGCGCAGTGAGTAGCCAACGGTGAGCATCGTGTCGGCCGCGGCCGCGGCCTCGGCGATCGCCTGCGCGGCCTCGACAGTGTCGGCCACGGGCTTCTCGCACATCACATGGCAGCCCGCCTCGAGCGCCGCCACAGCCATCGGCATGTGCAGGTGGTTGGGGGTGCAGACATAGACGGCGTCGGGCTCGGCGGCCAGGGCCTCATCGAAGTCGGCGAAGCCCCGGGAGCCGGGGGCCTCGTCAAGGGCGATCCTCAGGTTCTCCTCGACCCTGTCACACACCAGCACCTCGACCCGCGGGAACTCGGCAAGCAGGCGGGCGTGGCGGCGGCCGATGGAGCCACAGCCGACAACGAGCACGCGGGTGGGGGGGATCATGACCATGCGGTGAACCCTCCATCGACGGGCAGGTTGAGCCCGGTGACGTAGGCGGAGGCATCGGAGGCCAGGAAGACCACTGCGCCCTTGAGGTCCACGCCGTCGCGGCCCATGCGGCCGAGCATTACGTGCATGTTGTAGCGGCGGATGAACTCCTCGGGCTGACCACGCTCGAAGCCGCCGGGGGAGATGGCGTTGACGCGGATGCCGTGCCTGCCGTTCTCAGCCGCCAGGTCGCGCGTGTAGCCGATGATCCCGGCCTTGGCCGTCGAGTAGTCGCACATGTTGGGCACCATGTCCTCGGAGCCCTCGTACACCCAGCGGTCGCGGCCGACCATGCCGGAGATCGAGCCGATGTTGACGATGGAACCGCCGCCCTGCGCCTTCATATGCCGGACGGCGCAGCGGCAGCAGTTGAAGGTCCCGACGATGTTCAGGCGGACGACGAACTCGAAGTCCTCGGGCGAGCGCTCGTCGGTGGTGACGCCGCCGGAGGTCAGGCGCGCGCCGCCCGCGTTGTTGACGAGCACGTCCAGGCGACCGTACTCGTCGATGACGCGCGCGAAGCCGTCCTCGACCGCCGCGGCGTCGGTGATGTCGAGGCCCACGGGCAGCACGCGCACGCCGATCTGGTCGGTCAGCTCAGCGGCAATGCGCTCGGCCTTGTCGGGCTCGCGCGAGGTGATGACGAGGTCGGCGCCCGCCTCACCGAGCGCCTCGGCCATGTCGAGGCCGAGGTTCTGGGCGCCACCGGTGACCATGGCAACGCGGCCGGCGAGGTCGAAGAGGTCACTGATGTGCGGGCCTCGGGGCATGGCGATCATCCTCCACGGACGGGTGGCTTGCGCGGTCAGCGGGCGGTTCGCCGTAGGAGGGGGCGTTTCCTGTCGGCACTGCCGCCGTTCCGTGGTGCGGACGACCTCGTCCGCACGCCGTTCGCGACGGTAGACGGCGACGGCGGACGGCATCAGGCGAGGGCGGAGGCGATGAAGGCGTAGGCCCGCTCGCGGACCTCGGGCGGGAAGTCGTGGCCGCACTCGGGATGCGCGGCGACGAGGCGGTCGGTGGCGGCGTACAGACCGTAGACGGGGCGAGCCGAGTCGAGGCAGTCGGTGACGCCGGACAGCTCGAAGTTGCCGTCGGCGGTCGGGGCGTTGACGAAGACCGCGCGTGGGGCGATGGTGCCCAGGATCTCCGTGAAGTCGAACGGCATCTGGGCCGGGTCGCAGCCGTACCGCTCGGCGATGCGCGGCATGTAGCCCCGGTGCGACCAGCCCGTCAGGTCGCCGCCCATATACTTGAAGAACGAGTTGAAGCCGCAGCTCGTCACCGCCACGCGCAGGCGCTCGTCGAAGGCCGCCACGTAGAGGGAGTTGTGCCCGCCCAGCGAGTGGCCGATGCAGCCGATGCGGCTTGAGTCCACTTCGTCGAGCGAGGCCAGCAGGTCCACCGCGCGCTCGTGATTCCAGATGCCCTTCATGGTCGCGGCGACGTAGCCCATCGCGTAGGCGTCGATGTGGTAGTCGCCGTAGCCGGGGTAGTCGGGCGCGAGGGTGACGAAGCCGCGCTCGGCCAGCTCGCGAGCGTAGTGGAGGTTGGGCTTGTCGCCGAGGCCCGCTGGCTGGGACTTGCCGATCTCCGTGGTCTGATGCAGGCAGAGCATGGCCGGGCCAGGCTCCCGCGCCGCGTCGGGGATGAAGAGATACGCCGGGACGCGGTCGCCCTCCTCGGCAACGAAGGTGAGCTTGCGGCGGGTCCAGCCGTCGCCGCGCACCTCGTCGGTCACCTCGGGTTCGAGGGGCACCATCTTCGCTGCGCATGGGTGTTCGCCCATGACGAGCTGCATGGACGCGAGGATGTGCGTGCGGCGGTGCCGCCAGTCCTCGACGGTCTCGACGGGCCGCTCGCGGCCCTCATCGTCGATCCAGACCATCAGGTTGGCGTGGTCGGGGTAGGTGGGCGGGGGCGTGGTGTCGTGGCGCGGCATCGGTGATCACCTCTCCTGCGGACAACACGAATCATCGGACGCGCCGCTGTGCAAGGCGGCGCGCCCACAGGTGCGTCATTGCCGGCAGGAATCCTGCCTCGGACGGCGGGCGACCCGCCAACGAGGGCGTTGGCGGCACACGGCAAGGGCGACCCGCCAACGAGGGCGTTGGCGGCACACGGCATGGTTGCGAGCCAAGGAGGGATTCGCCCGGTGGATGGCGGATAGATAGGCCTGCACCGGGGGCGAGACGCGCCGGAAGGGCTGAGGGCCGTAGACGCGGTGCCAGCTCGCGCGCAGGTTGCCGACAGGCCGCAGACCGATGCCGTGGCGAGCGGCATCACCGGGCGGGCGGTGGCGATCGCCCTGGTGCTGGTGGTTGGCTTCACGGTCGCCGGCTGCTTCTCGGTGCTGCTGCGCTACGAGATCATCGGCACGGGCTACCTGCCGCGCGGCGGCGTGGCGCTGCTGCTCGCACTCATCGCCGGCAACGCGGCGCTACGCGGCATCTCCTGGCTGAAGATCCGCCCGCTGTCGGCGCAGGAGCTGTGGCTGATCTTCCTGCTGCTGATGATCGTGGGGGCGATCGCGGGGCAGGAGTACGCCCAGCACTTCTACCTGAAGCTCATCGGCGTCGTCTACTACGCCACGCCCGAGATCGCCCCCCCCGAGCTGTACCTGCAGGACCTGAACCCGCTGCTCGTGCCCTCCACCGACCCCGGCGGTCCCATCGCGATCTGGGCGCACGAGGGGCTGCCGCCGGGCCGGTCCATGCCGTGGCGGGCGTGGGTGACGCCGCTGCTGGTGTGGACGCCGTTCTTCCTCGCGGTCTACTGGTTCGTGCTGTGCTTCGCGGCCGTGCTCGCCCACCGCTGGGAGAACGAGGAGAAGCTGCTGTACCCGCTGGTCGAGGTGCCGATCGAGGCCGCCGAGGACGAGCCAAACCGGCTCTCGTCGATCCTGCACAGCCCGCTGTTCTGGATCGCCTTCGCCATCCCGTGTATCCACTACACGATCCAGGGCCTGGCCGGCTACTGGCCGTCGATCCCCTACCTGGACCTGGACCAGACCATGCGCNNNCGCATGGACATGATCGGCATCGCCTACCTGCTCTCCGCCGAGGTGGGCTTCTCGCTGTGGTTCTTCTACTACTTCCGCCGCATCCAGCAGTTCGTCCGCCTCGCCGTCGGCGTGCGCACCAACCACTACGTGTTCTTCCGCTACCAGAGCATCGGCGGCTACATCCTGCTCGGGGGCGCGCTCCTCTACTCCGCGCGCCATCACCTCCGCCGAGCGGTCGGCGTCGCCTTCGGTTCGCTGCGCCGCCGGCCCGACGCGTCGGACGCCGACGAGCCCTACCGTGTCGCGGTGTTGGGCGCGATGGGCGCCTTCGCCTTCCTGGTCTGGTGGTGCAGCTACTTCGGTATGGACGTGGTCTGGGCAGTGGTGCAGTACGCCTTCTTCCCGTTGGTGGGCATGGTCGTCGCGCGCGTGGTCTGCGAGGCCGGGATGTTCATCTACAGCGCCCCCTTCGGCGGCTACGTGGCCGGCTTCAACGAGGCGCTGTTCATGGTCTTCGGCACCGAGCGCATCGGCCCGAAGAACGTCACGCTGATGACCCTGACGAGCTTCTGCCAGATCCGCTCGACGGCCACGCAGAACATGGCGGCCGTTGCCCAGGCGTATGCGCTGGGCTCGCGGGCGGGAATGCGGCGGCTGCACGTGATGCTGCTGGCGATGGCGGCAATCACGCTTGCGATCGTCGCCTGCCACATCACCGCCCCGTGGGTGATCTACAACTGGGGCGTGCCCAAGCTCGCGTCGTGGCCGAGCAACGCCGGGCTGCATGCCGCGCGGGGCCTGGGGGACCTGATCGAGCAGCCCTCGACGATGGTCTCGGAGGACTGGCTGGCCATGGGGATGGGCGCGGCGACCACGTGGGCCCTGTTCGCGCTGCGGCGGCGCTACGTCTGGTGGCCGCTGCACCCGCTGGGCTTCGTCACCTGGCTGGGCTGGCCGATCGACCGCTATTGGCTGTCGATCTTCATCGGCTGGCTCATCAAGGTGACGGTGCTGCGGCTGGTGGGCTTCCGCGGCTTGCGCCGCCTGCGGCCCATGGCGTTCGGGCTGATCCTGGGGATGAACGTGATCTTCACGATCTGGCTGCTCGTGCACTTCATCTGGCCCGGCCCGGGCCCGATCATGATCGACTGACGCCGGGGGCGTGGGCGGCACACGGCAAGGGCGGCCCGCCAACGAGGGCGTTGGCGGCACACGGCAGGGGCGACGGCGGACGGAGACAAGCTCTCAAGGGAGGACCACCATGCGAATCGAGCTGCCGATCGAGGAGTTGGCGATGGGCGAGATTGCGCCGCCGATGGAGCCTGAGCATCCATCGTGGGCCGTGCTGGAGGAGTGGGATGATGCGCTCGGGCCGATGGGTGGGTACCGCGTGCTCTCGGGCAAGAGCCGGGTTGAGCACGAGGGGGAGCCGGCCATCAAGTTCGCCGAAGGCGCGGACCTGGAGCGGACGCTGATGGTGGGTGACGCCACCTGGCGCGAGCTGACCATCGAGTGCCGCATGCAGGCGCTTCAGGGGGCCGCCGGGCCGACCAACGATGACTGCGAGGTCACCCGGGCGCGCTGCGGGCCCGTCGTGCGCGCCGACACGTCGCGGCGGCTCTACTGGTTCTGCCTGGAGGGACGCGAGCGGCTCGTGCTCTACCGGCGCATCGACCAGGAGTGGCACCAGCTCGCCGCCGAGCCGGTGCAGTACGCGGGCGACGTCATCACGCTCCGGGTCGAGCTTGACGCGGACGGGATGCGCGCGGAGTGCCCGGAGCTGGGCGTCGTGATGCGGGCCACCGATACCATGATCGCGACCGGGCGAGCGGGCTTCCGGTCGCTGGGCGCGAGCCGACTGTTCGAGCTGACGGTGAGCATGTCGGCGTCGCAGCAGCAGACGAACGAACGGCCGGCGGCACAGCGACGAAGCGTCGTCGCCGCGCACGGCCACAGCGTTCCGGGCGCGGTGCAGGTGGACGAGATCACG
>JALGUI010000840.1 GCA_029820915.1 Candidatus Zipacnadia bacterium
TGCGGGACTGTTTGTGCTCATGGGGATGGCGCAGGCGCGGGTCAGTCTACCCACGCCTCCGAGCGAGCGGTACCTTGAGCTGCGCGACAGGTACATGCGGCTGATGGCCGACACGATCTACCTGGTCAAGCTGGTCCTGATCGCGTGCTTCGGCGCAACCATGGCGGTGGGCATCTCGGGAGCCCTCCAGGAACGGGGGATGATCATTGTGGTGGGCGTTCTGGGCCCGCTGGTCTGCGGCAACCTGGTCATGTTCGGCGGGATGCTGCTGCACTACTGGCCGCGCATGGGACGCCTGCGGGCGCAAATGCAGGAGCTGGTGGGGCCCGGGAGCCTGGAGCGGAGCGCGGACGCCGACGGATGGATGGCCGGGTTCATGTACTACTGCCCGGAGAACCCATCGGTGTGGGTCGAGACCCGAATGGGCTACGGCTATACGCTGAACTTCGCGCGGGCGGAGGCGTGGGCGGTGTTCGTGGTGTTGCTGCTGCCCCTGGCCTGCCTCCTGATGGCGGTGCAACACTGACCGGGGGCGAAACGTATGACGTATGAGTCGCGCGGGCGATGGAGAGCGACATGAGCAGGCTGGCCGAGCGACCGATGATTGGGCTGGCGCTGAGGATGCTCCTGTCGATCGTGTGCGCGGGCGTCTGCTTCGCGGCGTGGCTGGCCGTCACGCTCACGTGGGCACGCGGGGGGCCGCCGGCGGTACGCGCCGCCGGCTGGATCACGGCCCCCATCGCTACGGGACTTGGCTGGGCGGTGGGGGTGTGGATCGGCGAGGGCCTGACCGGGGCGCGGGCAACGAGCTTCCTGCGGCTCCTGATCTGGCCGCTGGTCGGATGCGCCATCGGCGCCGCGGTGGCCTATCCCTTTGGCCCGATGCTGATCGTGTTTGGTATGTTCATCGGCGGGTACGCGAGCGTGTTCCTCCGGGAACTGGCTCGCCGCGCGCGCCGCGGGCGCACAGTATGACGTATGAGCCGTGCCAGAGAGGGAGAGCGAGATGAGCAGGTTGACGGGACGACTGACGGCGGGCCTGGTCGTTTGCATGCTGTGCCTCGGGTTGGCCGCCGCCCAGGAGGGCGACCGCATCCTGCTGCGCAACCAATGGAACGCCGGTGACGAGATCACCTGGCAGGTCACCAGCGAGACGACCGGGGTCGTGACCATGCGCGACCTGACGCAGGACCTGGTCGCGGAGACCACGACCGAGGTCTGGACTGGGACCGTCTCCTACCGCCTCGGCCCCATCGACGTGGACACGCTGCAGGGCGGCCAGCAGCAGTACATCCAGATCGACCCCGAGGCGGGAACGATGACCGTCAACGGGGAGGAGCAGCCGATACCCGGGCAGATGGTGCCCGGGCTGCTGGGCGACATGAAGCTGGTGTTCTCGCCGCGCGGCGAGCTGCTCGACATGACCATACCGGAGGGCGCCGGGATGGGCGACTTCTTCGGCGGCATGGACATGGAGCAGTTGATGCGGCTGTCGCAGCAGTCGCAGATGACCTTCCCCGAGGAGCCGGTCTCCCAGGGCTACAGTTGGGCCGCCTCAACGGCGGCGCCCTTCGGTGAACAGCCCGACGCGCAGTTCGACTCGACCGCGGTGCTGACGCTGGCCGGATTCGAGACGGTGGATGGCGTCCAGTGCGCCCGGCTGGAGATGGTGGGCGCCATGGACATCGCCGAGCTGCCGATGGGGCTGGGCGGCGGGACCGGGCCGGTGCCCGAGGGCATGGAGATGGTGATCGGGCCGATGCACATCAGCATGGAGGGCTCGTTCCTCTTCGACCTGGCGGCGGGGAAGATGGTCTCCGGGGACTACGATATGCTCATGGACATGCACCAGCATATCACCGGCACGGCTGAGGGCCCGGAGGGCCCCCAGGCGGTTGACACCGAGATCATCATGCGCGACCTGCTGATCGAGACGACGGTGACCGCGCTGTAGGCCTACGGCGCGTCGGCGTCGGGGACGTAGCCGCGGAAGAGCTTCCAGACCATCCAGGGCTCGAGCGTGCCATCGGGGAGGCGGCGCATGAACCGGCGATCGACCTTCACGTACTCGTGCCCGCACTGGCAGCGGTAGACCCGCTCGTCTTCGTCGGGCACGACCTCGTAGTCGCCACCTTCACGTACTCGTGCCCGCACTGGCAGCGGTAGACCCGCTCGTCTTCGTCGGGCACGACCTCGTAGTCGCCGATCACGGTGGCGGCATCGCCGCGGCATCGGCCGCTCTCGCACTCCGGCGGCCAGGCGCGCTCCAAGCGGATGTACACCGAGCCGAGGCCCAGCAACAGCAGCAGGAGACAGACGAGGCCGAGGGGCGGCGCGATCAGGAAAGCGGCCCAGCCCCACTGCTGACCGGCGAAGTGCGCGAG
>JALGUI010000136.1 GCA_029820915.1 Candidatus Zipacnadia bacterium
CGACAACACCGAGAAGAGCCTGACTGGGGAGCTGGTGGACAAGACTGTCGAGGAGTCGGTGCGCCTGTTGGCCGAGAGCGCGCGGGCGACGTGGCTGCGGGCCTACATCATCGAACTCCGGGCCCCCGACGTGCCGTACACTGCCGCGGAGCTGATGCAGCAGCTCGAGGAGACGCGCAACGTGTTCTTCGAGGGCCTCACCGACGAGGAGCGCGGGTCGCTGCTCGCGCAGTGGCGCGAGCGCATGGCTCCCGAGGACGAGGCCCAGGCCGCCGAGGGTGAGCAGCAGCGCGGCAGGGGACGTGGCCGCATGTTCGGGTTCGGCGGGCAGGAGATGCCCGGCGGCGGCGTGGCGCGCATGGGCGATGACGGAGCGCAGGGCGATCAGGGCGGCCCCGGCGGCCCCGGTGGCCGCGGGGACTTCATGCGCTACGACGATGAGCTGCGCGGCCTGCTGATGCCCGCGCGCTTCGACACGGTGTCCCTCGACCTCACCGATGTGTCGCTCGGCCAGGCCATCTCCGAGTTCACGGCCCAGACCGGCTTCCTGGTGCTCGTGGACGAGGAGCTCGACGGAGTGGTGACATTGCAGCTCGAGGACGCCGAGCTTGATGAGGCGCTTGCGGCCTTCGCCGAGGCGGCCGGAGCGCAGTGGCGGCCCTTCTACGTCCTCGGCCAGCCGCGCGAGCTGAGCGAGGCGGAGGTTGCCGAGCGCCAGGAGCAGTTCGGGCAGCGGCGTGAGGAGATGTTCGCCCGCATGTGGGGCGACTTCTGGCAGATGACGGCCCAGGAGCGCGCGGACCGCATCCAGCGGATCGTCGATCGGATCGAGAACATCCCGCCCGAGCGAATGGCGCGGGGGCAGCGGCGTTTGTCCCGGATGCTTCCCCGCCTGGTGGACTACACCACGACGCTCACGCCCGAGCAGCGTCTCGAGCTGAAGCCTCTGCTGCAGGCCATGGCCAGACTCGCGCAGTAGTCAGCCGGGGCTCAGCCGCGCGCATCGTGGCTGAGGCTCGCGGCAACCCAGAGGAGGAGACACCCGGTGCGAGCCTCGCGTTCGGTCGGTTTCACACTGATCGAGCTTCTCGTGGTCATCGCGATCATCGCCATCCTGGCCGCCATCCTGTTCCCGGTCTTCGCGCGGGCGCGGGAGAAGGCGCGCCAGGCCGCGTGCATGTCCAACCTCAAGCAGATCGGCCTGGCGGTTCAGATGTACGCCCAGGACCACCACGACCTGCTGCCCCTGGCCAATGAATACCCGGCGGCGCCCCCTCCGGCCGATGGCTACCACCAGGGCCCACCGAGCATCGCCGACGTGCTGGACCCGTACACGAGAAACCGGCAGATCTTCCGCTGCCCGAGCGACAGGGACAACATGTGGCAAGAGCAGGGCGTCAGCTACGACTACGGCTTCGGCCTGCTCGACATCGGCATGCCGCCGCAACGGATCGACTCCCCCTGGCGCCGGGACGCGACGAAGACGATGTTGGCGGGCGACTACAGCCCTGACTGGCACGATGCGGGTGCTGTCATCCTCTGGTGCGACGGACACGTGAAGCTGAACGTCAGGTAGCGGCCGCTCGGCAGGTCGGCCAGGCCCGTTCCGGTGAGGCGGAGGCCACGCGGCCTCCGCCCGCGCACGTACGGGCCGCGGTTGGCGGTGCTCGAAGGCCTCCTGGGATGCGCGCCGAATATGCGCACACCTTCGGACCGACGACACCGCCGAGGTGGCCGCCATGAGCGAGCTGCGCTACCGCGCCGTTCACCTGGACTTCCACACGAGCGAAGAGATCCCGGGCATCGGGGGGCGGTTCGACCCGGACGAGTTCGCGGACACGCTCAAGCGCGCGCACGTCAATGCCGTCACCTGCTTCGCCCGCTGCCACCACGGCTGGATCTACTTCCCGAGCGAGGTGCATCCCGAGCGCGTGCATCCACACCTTGAGATCGACCTGCTCGGCCGGCAGATCGAGGCCTGCCACGCGCGGGACATCCTGTGCCCGATCTATGTCACGATCCAGTGGGACCACTACACGGCGCGCACGAGCCCGGAGTGGCTGTGCATCGACGAGACCGGCCGCCAGATCGGCACGCCGCCCTTCGAGGCGGGCTTCTACCGGCGGCTGTGCCTGAACACGCCCTACGTGGACTTCCTCGAGGAGCACGTCACGGAGATGCTGGAGCGCCTCGACTGCGACGGGTTCTTCTTCGACATCGTGCACGCAACGGAGTGCTGCTGCCCGTGGTGCGTCGAGGGGATGCTCGAGGAGGGCCTGAGCCCGGAGGGCCAGGCGGACCGGCAGAGGTACGCCTTCGAGGTGCTGCTGCGCTTCCAGGAGCGGATGAGTTCGCTCGTGCGCCGCATGCAGCCGGAGGCCAGCATCTTCTACAACTCCGGCCACATCGGCCCGATGCACCGGGAGATGCGCGAGCACTTCACGCACTTCGAGCTGGAGTCGCTGCCCGGCGGCGGCTGGGGCTACGCGCACTTCCCCGTCGCCCAGCGCTACGCGCGCACGCTGGGCCTGCCCACCATATCGCACACCGGCAAGTTCCACACCACCTGGGGCGACTTCCACTCCTTTCGCAACCCGGCGGCGCTGGAGTACGAGTGCATGCGCATGCTGGCGCTGAACTGCCGCTGCCAAGTCGGGGATCAGCTCCACCCGGCGGGCGAGATCGACCGGCCCACCTACGACCTCATCGGCGGCGTCTACGCGCAGGTCGAGGCCGCCGAGCCGTGGTGCCACGACGCCGAGGCGGTGGTGGACACCGGCGTGATGACGCCCGAGGAGTTCGCGGCCGAGGGCACGCAGCGGCAGATCCCGCCCGCCATCTTCGGCGCGACGAAGATGCTGCAGGAGCTGCACCAGCAGTTCGACGTCATCGACTCGCAGTCGGACTTCGCGCGCTACCGGCTGATCGTGCTGCCCGACGAAATCCCGGTGGGCGAGGAGCTCGGGGCGAAGCTCGCGCAGTTCATCGCGAGCGGCGGCGCGGTGCTGGCGACGTACCGCTCGGGCCTCGAGTCGGGCGGCGAGCGCTTCGCGCTGGGCGAACTGGGGGTGCGCTGGCTCGGCGAGGCGCCTTTTTCACCGGACTTCATCGTGCCGGGCGCGCTGGGGGAGGGGATGCGCGATGCCCCGCACGTGATGTACCTGCAGGGCGCCCAGGTCGAGCCGGCGGATGGCGCCGAGGTGCTCTCGACGATGGTGCGACCGTACTTCAACCGCACCTGGCGGCACTTCTGCTCGCACGGCCACACGCCCCTGGCGGCCCCGGCCGACTACCCCGGCGCGGTGCGCAACGGGCGCTGCATCTACCTGATGCACCCGCACTTCGCGCAGTACCACCAGCGCGCGCCGATGTGGTGCAAGCAGCTTGTCGGCAACGCCATCGAGATGCTGCTGCCCGACGCGGTGCTGCGCGTTGAGGCGCCCAGCACCGCGATCTTCACGGTGAACCGCCAGGCGCGGGAGCGCCGCCTGATCGTGCATGCGCTGCACTACGTACCCGAGCGGCGCAGCGTCGAGTTGGACATCGTCGAGGACATCATCCCGCTCTGCGAGGTGCCGGTGTCGGTGCGGGTGGAGGGCGAGGCGACCTGCGTGCGGCTGGTGCCCCAGGGAGAGGCGATCGCGTACGCGGTCGGCGGGCACCGCGTGGAGTTCGTGATCCCGCGCATCGAGGGCACGCAGATGGTCGAGGTAGCGCTGGCGGAGTGATACGTGATGCCCAGGCCGATGCCGAGCACCGTCGTGACGTGGGCCCTCGCGGTCGTCTGCCTGGCGAGTCGGAAGGTGCGGGCCGACGCGGTGACGCTGGTCACACGGCATTGTCGGGCAGGATGCCCGACCTACGCGGGTCGGAAGGTGCGGGCCGACGCGGTGACGCCGGTCAGCGACGGCATTGTCGGGCAGGATGCCCGACCTACGCGGGTCGGAAGGTGCGGGCCGATGCGGTGACGCTGCTGGATCTGGCCGGGCGTGTCGAGGGCACGGCCGCCGCCGGCTGAGGCGGGAGGCGCTACAGGCTGCGCAGCTCGTCTACGTTGTCGCGGAGCTTGCGGAACACATCGAGGATGCGGTCCATCTTCTCCGCCGGCCCGAGCAGGAAGGTGTGGAAGAGGTCGAGCGCCTCGGTCTCGTGGATGCGCTCTGCCTCCGGGCAGTGGACCTTCGTGTAGTCCATCTCCCCCTCGTAGAGTGGGCAGCGAACCGGGCAGCCGGTCTCGCCCCACCGGCCGCTGGCGAACATGCTGAAGGTGTACAGCGGCTTCGTGGGCCCGATGCCGCAGCGAATGCCCTCCGCGACGAGCGCCTCGCGGGACACGTCCCGGTGCACGCCGCCGAACTCATCGCTGTGGAAGCGGAAGCACCAGCGGTAGGGGTTCCACCGCGTCACGCGCTCGTCGATCTCCAGGCCGGACAGCCCCGGGATGTCGGCCATGCCGTCGGCCAGGTAGCGGGCGTTGCGGTCGCGCGTCCGGACCTGCTCGGCGAGCCGGGTGAGCGCCACGAGGCCGATCGCCGCCTCGAACTCGCTCAGCCGCAGCGTCGTCGCGGGCCAGGTGTGGCCCGGACTCTCGTAGCCACGCTCGCGGCCCGCGTGGTGGTAACGGAAGGCCTCCTGGTACAGCTCCTCGCTGTCGGTCATGATCACGCCCGCCTCGCCGATGGCGAGCACCTTGGCGGGCATGCAACTGAAGGCCGCCATGTCCGCGTGCGAGCCGACGCCCCTGTCGCGCCACTGCCCGCCATGCGCGTGCGAGCAGTCGCTGATCAGGGCGACGTCATGCCGGCGGCAGATCTCGCCGAGGGCGTCGGTATCGCAGGGCATGCCGCAGAAGTCCACGGCGATGACGGCGCGCGTACGTGGGGTGATGGCCGCCTCGACCGCCGCCGGGTCGATGGTGTAGTTGCGCGGGTCAACGTCGGCGAAGACAGGCACGCCGTTGCACATCAGCACACACGAGGCGGAGGCGATGTACGTCATGGCGGGCACGATGACCTCGCAGCCGGCCTCGACGCCGACCACGCGCAGACAGGCCTCAAGCGCCGTGGTGCCGGTGGAGACGGCGAGCGCGTAGGCCCCGTCGTGGAAGTCGGCGAAGGCGCGCTCAAACTGCCATAGCTGGCTGTCGCCATGGTTGTAGTAGTCGAATCCGCTCCTGCCCCACTTGCCGCTCTCGAGCACCTCAATGAGCGCCTGCTTCTCGCGCTCGTCGAACACGGGCCAGGGGTGCTCGAGCGACTCCTCGACCGCCTTCGGTCCGCCGGTGATCGCCAGCTTCGCCATAGATCGCGTCCCTCCAGTGGCGGCGTGCCGTGGCCGCCGGTTGCAGGTTCTGTGTGACGCCGCGCAGCCCTCCGCGGCGAACGACGTGACCCGGCTACCGCGCGATGATCGCGGCCTCACCGGCGAGCAGGTGGCCTGTCGCGCGGCCGTCCGCGACGGTGAGGCTGCCCCCGCGCCCCTCCGGAATGTTGACCCGCCAGCCCTCCCCGTCGAGGCCGTCGATGGTGACCCGCCGGTCCTCGAAGGCGAAGACGGCGTACCCGCGCGCACCGATCCACAGGCTGCCGAAGTCGGTCTTGCGCACCGCCAGCACCTCGCCCAGCGCCTCGTCCGCCGCGTTGAGGATGCGGTTGCAGCGCGCCTGCTCGCGGGTGATCGGGTCGTCGGCGACGGTCAGCTCCGTCACGTCGGCCATCATGGGCGCGCGGAAGGCGGCGAGCCGGAAGGGGTCGAGGTAGGTGAGGCTGTCCTCGCCGTCGGCGTACATGCTGGAGCCGAAGAGCGAGAACTCGTGGCCCTCGAAGGGCGCGTACTTCTCGTCCCGGAACCAGTACGAGTCGAGAGCCAGCGGGTGCATGCCCTCCACCCAGAAGCCCAGCCCGGCGTCGCGCAGCTCGCGGAAGTACTCGATGCCGCGCGGCACGGTGGGCTGGGGCTCGTCCTCGGCGTAGTTGATGGCGTCCATGCCGGCGGTCAGGGTGTCGAACCACACGCCATCGATGCCGATGAGGTCGCGCAGCTCGAGCAGCCGGTTCAGCGACCAGTCGTACCAGCCCGAACGCAGGCTCAGGTTCACCAGGTTGCCGAAGCCGGTGAGCGGCCTGCCGTCGCGCGTGCGGTTCCACCACTCGGGGTGCTCGACGACGAGCGGCGCGTGCTGGTTCCAGTAGCTGATGCGCCAGTAGATGAAGCACTCGATGCCCAGGGAGTGCGCCCTGTCCGTCAGGTACCGGATCGCCGCGAGGCGCTCGGGCTCGGCCTTGGGGTCCAGCGGGTGCTCGGGGTTGGCGACGGAGCCGATGTCCACCCGGCGGATGCCCCGCTCGGCGGCCAGCGGCAGGAAGTAGTCGGCGATCTCGCGCAGGTCCAGGCCCCCGTGCATCTTCGCGGTCCTGCCCCGGTAGTAGTTCCTGGTGCCCAGCGACTCCATGCGCATCTGCCCGCACGGGACGGGCCGCGTCCGGGCCACGCCGAACTTCACCTCGTACTCCCGCCTGACGTGATCGGACACCTGCATCCACAGGTTCCCGGACAGGCCCTGCTGCGAGAACAGCATCCACTGCACGGGCGTCGCGATCGTCCCCCGCCTGCGGCCGATCACCACGCGGTTGTCGAAGTAGACGGCGTCCCGGCCGGCCTTGATGACGGCGCGCCCTCTGATCTGGGTCGGCTCATCGTAGTAGAGCAACAGCGTCCCCTCGGCCCCGCCCAGCACGTGGAAGGGCTGGCCGCTGCAGAAGAAGCTCCAGGCGTTGTGCGGGCCGCTGTCGGCGCTGATGTCCAGCGGCATCTCGTACCAGCC
>JALGUI010000137.1 GCA_029820915.1 Candidatus Zipacnadia bacterium
TGCGGACCGACGAGTTCCTGCGGCGCACGATGCGCGACATGCGCGCGCACGGCTGCAACGCCTTCAGCGTCTACGCCGACGTCGAGCGCAAGCTGGCGGACGGGACGTGGGAGATCACCTTCGACAACGAGGACCGCCGCGTCGGCCTCGAGCGCCAGATGCGCCTGCTCGGCGAGACGGGCCTCGCGGCGCCGGACCACCCGATGCTGCTGCTGGCGACCGGGCAGTCCGACGGCCGCTTCGCCCACGGCGCGGACCTGGTGCGCGCCGTCGAGGAGCGCCGCCGGCAGATGGGCTGGCCGGAGCTGCTGTGGTACCTGGTCGATGAGCCCTCGCCCGAGCGCGAGCCGCTGGTGCGCGAGCTTGCCGACGTGGTGCACGCCGTCGAGGGCGCGCGCACCGTGACCGCCATCGGCGACCCCACCGCCCTGGGGCGGTACTACGACGTCTGGATCGTCAGCGAGAGCGTGCGCGACTTCGACCGCGTGGTCGAGCAGGCGGCCGAGGTCGGCGCGGAGGTCTGGACCTACAACTGCCAGTGGAACGGCGCGCAGCCGCGCAACGACCGTTACTTCACCGGCCTCTTCACCTGGGCCCACGGGCTTATGGGCAACTGGCAGTGGTGCTACACCGAGAGCAACGCCGGCCGCATCACGGAGGGCGGCGACGTAGAGCTGATGCTGCCCAACTACGGCGACCCCTGGCGCTACGCCTACGTGGCGCCCGGCACCCGGTTCACCGCGCCGACGGTCGGCTGGGAGGGGCGGCGCGAGGGCATCGACGACTTCCGCTACCTGCAGGCGCTGGAGGAGGCCGTCGAGGCGCACGCGGACGACGCCGCGCCGGAGCTGGTCGCCGAGGCCCGGCGCTTCCTCGACGAGGTGCGCGCCCGCACCCGGCGGCCGCCGGCCGAGCTGCCCGTGTCGCAGATCGCCCGCGTCTACGACTATCTCGCCCACCCGGGCCTGGCGCCCGAGGACTACGACGACATTCGGTCGCGCGCCGCCGACCTGATCGTTGAGCTGAACCGGCCCTGAGAACGGCTGACGGGCTGGAAGCCCGTCCTACGCGGGGGCGGCGGGCTGGGAACCCGTCCTACGCGGGGGCGGGCTGGGAACCCGTCCTACGCGGGGCTGACGGGCTGGGAGCCCGGCCTACGCGGGGTTGACGGGCTGGGAACCCGTCCTACGCGGGGTTGACGGGCTGGAAGCCCGTCCTACGCGGGGTTGACGGGCTGGAAGCCCGTCCTACGCAGGGCTGACGGGCTGGGAACCCGTCCTACGCGGGGGCGGGCTGGAAGCCCGTCCTACGCGGGGTTGACGGGCTGGGAACCCGTCCTATGTGGGGGTGACGGGCTGGAAGCCCGTCCTACGCGGGGCTGGCGGGCTGCCCGTCCTACGCGCGTTGACGAGCTGCAAGCCCGTCCTACGCGGGGGTGACCGGTTGCCGGATGACCGTCTTCAGCTTTTCCGGCTCGGTGCGGCGCGGGTCCGACAGGTAGATCTCGTGGTGCTTCCCGGGCGGCTTGCGGCCTTGCTCCGCGCTGGGCAGGTATCAGGGGGCGGGCCGAGCAACTGCCCGTGGGCATCGCAGGCGCATTCCCATGAGGAGGGACCGGGCACATGAACTTCGTCATCGTCATCGTAGACACGCTTCGCTACGATCACATCGGCGCGCACGGCAACGACTGGATCCAGACGCCTAACCTGGACCGGCTCGTTGGCGAGTCGTGGGACTTCTCGAACTCGTTCTGCGCCAGCTACCCGACCATCCCCCATCGCACCGACGTCATCACCGGGCGCTCGGGGAGCCCGCTCTTCCCGTGGAAGCCGCTGCGCTGGGACCTGCCCACGCTGCCCTGGGCGCTGGCCGATGTGGGCTACGCGACGCAGCTCATCCATGACACCCCGCATCTCGTGAACGGCGGGCACAACTTCGACTGGCCCTTCCACGCCTGGACGCAGGTCCGTGGCGCCGAGGTGGATCGGCCGTGGATCGATACCAAGGACTGGTGGCCCGAGAACTGGACGCGCGACCCCATGTTCGACTTCGTGGAGCGCGAGCCGCAGGACCTGCGGCTGGTCCCCACCTACGTCCGCGCCAACCGCCTGCGCTCTCGCCACGAGGACTGGAACTGCGCGCGCCTGTTCCAGACCGCCGCGGCGTGGCTGCGTGACAACGACTCGCGCAACGGCTTCCTGCTATGGGTGGATTGCTTCGACCCGCACGAGCCCTGGGACGTGCCACCCGAGTTCGCCCGGCTCTACGACCCCGACGGCGACTGGGACGGCCGCATCGACCCGCGCGCCTTCATGGTCCGCGACACCGAGGGCGCGCCTGAGGCGGCCGTGCAGCGTGTATCGGCGATGTATTCCGCCAAGGCGAGCTGGGTGGACCGCTGGCTGGGCGACCTGCTGTGGGCGCTCGACGACACGGGCCTGGCCGACAACACTTGCCTGCTGCTCACCTCCGACCACGGCACGTCGCTGGGCGAGCGCGGCTACTTCGGCAAGCGCACGCCCGTGCAGGAGCAGGAGGGGCACACGCCCTTCCTCGTGCGGCTCCCCGGCGGCGAGCGCGGCAAGAGCGACCTCATGGTACAGCCGCAGGACGTCTTCCCCACCATCGCCGCCCTCGCCAACGTGGACGTGCCCGAGGGCGTGACGGGCTTCGATGTGCTGGCCCAGGCCCGCGGCGGCGCCGCCGAGCGCGAGGTGGCCGTCGCCGGGTCCGCCGCCGGGCCGCACTGGGCGAAGCCGGGCCAGAACCTGTTCACCGTCTTCGATGGCGAGTGGTGCCTGGAGTACGCCGCGAAGCCCGCCGACTGCGCCCTCACCCGCATCGGCTCGATCGAGGACGTGGCGGCCGACCACCCGGACGTGGTCGAGCGGCTGCGGGACGCGGGACTCAGGGAGATCCGCCGCCGCGGACCGGACCCGCGGCTGATGCAGTGGCTGTCCGCCGACGGCGAGGGTGAACTGGACGAGGGCATCGTCTACTGGGACGGCTACCCGGGGCCGCCGGGCTACACGGCCTACTTCCAGCGTATCTGGGAGCAGTGGTAGCAGGCGCGCCGTCCGCCGCTGCCGCATGCCGCCTGCGTCGGCTCGTGACCGAGAACTGCCCGTATCCCAGTCCGCTGCTGGGCTTCCAGATCGCCGGCGCCGACCGGAGCTGAGTGTGGGCAAACGCCCGGATCGAGCGCGACACCGTCGTGGTCTGGTCCGACGACGTCGCCCGTCCGGTCGCCGTGCGCTACGCGTGGGCGAACAACCCGGTGGCCAACCTCTACAGCGCCGAGTGGCTGCCGACAGTGCCCTTCCGCACCGACCATTGGCGGCTGTCCACTCAGCTCGACGACTAGCCGAGACTCCCCCCGGCGAGACATGGCGCACGTGCATCAAGGGGGCCGGCGATGCGCTTGCCGGCCCCCTCATCGGGTTCGCAAACTCGTCGAACTCTGTCGCTTCCCATGCCGACGTAGTGTATCGGGCACCCTTTTTCGCCCGTCGCAGACGCCCGTTTTCTGAGCTATTCTTGAGGTATCGCTAAGCCTCCGGAGGGCCACCTAAGGGCAAGGGCGCCTTGGTCTCTCCAGCGTCTTGAGGAAGCCTTGAGTGCTTACCGAGCTTGACATGAGACCAAACTTTGTTCCTTAGAAGTTATGCTTAGCGCTTGACACAGGATGAATGCTGTGTATACTGTAGTCGCAACATGGGCCGAAGCGGGTTGAGCGAACGTTGAGAATGGACGGATCAGGCAGGGGGCCTGACGTGGGCCCCCCCGGGAACTGCCTGACGATGGCAGGTCAGAACGCTCGACCTGACCGCGCACCAGATTCCGAGATCCAACATGAGGAGGCGGACGAAATGCGCGAGCTGTGGAAGGACGAGGCCGGTCTCACGACTGTTGAGTACGCACTGTTGCTGGCTCTGGTCGTCGTGGCGGGCATCGCCGCGTGGCAGGGCCTCGGCAACACCGTCGAGAACACGGTCAGCGACTCGTCGGGCGTCATCGCCAACGCGGCCACCTGATGCTGGGCTACTGGACTGGACGTCACAGCATTAGGTGCACTTGAGACGTGAGCAAAGTCGGTTCAGGTTTTCCTGTCCCACAAGTGTGAGGCGCTTGCGGAGACAGGACGTCCAGCCGGCGGTAGGTGGGGGAGCAGGAGACTGCTCCCTCACCTCGTCATTTAAGGGGGCACCAAACGGCGACGACTGAAGCAACAGGATACGCCGGCTTCGCCGGCTGCAGGATGCCGGCGCTGCGCGCCGGACAGGATGACGGCAACGAGACCAAGGGTCAACGGCAGCGGCAAACGCCGGCGCGAACAGCGGACAGCACATTCCGGCGACCACAGGCCCCAGCGGTCGGTTGATGCGGTCGGCCGCTCATGCCTCACGGTTCCCCCGCCTTCCACTACACTTGTCGGGTCCGTCAGTCCGCCCTGGCCGGTCCCCCAGACTCATGCCGCCATTGCCGTCGCTGCCGCCCTTGCCGTCCACCTTCGATACCGTCGCCGTCATCCTGTCCCGCCCGCAGGGCGGGTATCCTGTCCGGCGCGTAGCGCCGGAATCCTGTTGCCCCTGCCGTCCGCCATTGCCGTTCTCAACCCAGCAGTTCGTCGAGCAGGTACCGCGCCGCGCGCTTGTCCGGGATCCGACCCCGCACCGCAGTGTCCAGGTCCGTCATCGCGAACGGCGGTATCGCCGACCCCACGCACGACGGGCAGCCATCGTCGCAGCCGCACTCGTCGATCACCCGCCGGATCGTCGGCATGATCTCGTGGATTCGCTGCAGGCAGCGCTGCGCGAAGCCCATCCCCCCCGGATAGCGGTCGTGCAGGAACAGCGCATCGCGGCCCAGGCACGACGAGTCCACGACCGTGCCGATGTCCTGCGCATCGCACATGACGTAGAAGGGCGCCACCTCGACCAGCACGTTCGCTATCCCGATCAGCGCCTCCCCCACGATCATCTTCTGCCGCGTCATCTCGGCCGCAAGCTCCTCGGGCGGCACAAACCACATCGCCACCGTCTCCAGCTCCTGCGGCGGCAGCTCCAGCTTCTCGAAGCCCAGCGAATCGCGCGTGGCGAACTTGATCTTCTTGAACATCGGGATGCTCGTCGTCACCGTCACGTCCCCGAAGGCGACGGTCGCCCCCAGCCACTGCCCCTCCTCCTCCACCTCGTCGATGCGGATCTGCGACGACTGCACCGACTGCGTGTAGTAGTCCAGGTCGCGCCGATCGACGCGGGCGATCTTCTGGTCGGTGTCCAGCTCCTCGACGAAGTAGGTCTCCGCCCCGTGGATGTACACCGCGTGGTCGTGGAGTTGGCTGAGCGCCGAGACCTCGTCGAGCGTGCCGATGACGCGCTCGCCCTCGCGGCCGTCCTGGATGGTGTACACGGTGCCCGAGATGTTGCGCAGGTTCACCTGGGCCGCCGGGTACTCCGAGCTGGCCCAGTACCAGCGGTCCTCGATGTGCCGCACCACGCCCTCCTCCTCGAGCAGCTCCAGCACCACGTCGGCGTACTTGCCGAACCCCGGCACC
Source organism: Candidatus Zipacnadia bacterium (assembly GCA_029820915.1). Classification (GTDB taxonomy): domain Bacteria; phylum Armatimonadota; class Zipacnadia; order Zipacnadales; family UBA5352; genus JALGVA01. The sequence goes on from JALGUI010000137.1 coordinate 5,558, forward strand.
TCGTCGTCGCCCAGCGGCAGCTCGTGCGTGGCGCAGCGCACGTGGCCGATAATGATGTGCGGGTTGTCCGGGTCCACCACCGCCTCCTCGGGCGTCTGGCCGAACAGGTAGTCCTGGTGGGCCATGAGGTACTGGTCCATCGGCGTGTTCTGCCCGACCAGGAAGACTACCGACTCCTCCTCCCCCCGCCCGGCGCGCCCGGCCTGCTGCCAGGTGCTCGCCACCGTGCCGGGGTAGCCGACCAGGATGCAGGCGTCGAGGGACCCGATGTCGATGCCCAGCTCCAGCGCGTTGGTCGAGGCCACGCCCAGGATGTCGCGCTCCACCAGCCGCCGCTCGATGTCGCGCCGCTCCTCCGGCAGATACCCGCCCCGATAGGCGTGCACGGACTCGGCCAGCTTGCGCGACACAGGCCGCAGTCGGTCGCGCACGCCCTTGAACAGCAGCTCCGACGCCAGCCGCGTGCGCACGAAGGCGATCGTCTGTACGCCCTCCTGCACCAGCGCGGTCATCAGGTCCACCGCCTGCCCCAGCGCGCTGCGCCGGTCGCCGCCCACCCGCCAGCTCTCGTCCGAGCCCCGCGCGGCCGTCGTCAGCGGCGGCGGGTTCCACATCACGAAGCGTTTGGGGCCTCGCGGCGAGCCGTCGCGCTCCACCGCCGACATCGTCACGCCCGTGATGCGCTCGGCGTGCTCGCGGGGGTTCCCGATGGTCGCCGAGCAGCACACGAACTGCGGCGCCGAGCCGTAGTGGCGGCAGATGCGCCGCAGCCGCCGCATGACGTTCGCCAGGTGCGAGCCGAACACGCCGCGGTAGGCGTGCACCTCGTCGATGACCACGAACTTGAGGTGCGTGAAGAAGCGGTTCCAGCGCGCGTGATGCGGCAGCACGCCCTGGTGCAGCATGTCCGGGTTAGTCAGGATCACGCTGCCCGCGTCGCGCAGCCGGCGCCGCAGGCTCCCGGGCGTGTCACCGTCGTAGGTCCCGGCCATGAACCACTCGGTCATCTCCTCGGTCTCCAGCATCCCGAGCCCGCGAAGCTGGTCCTGCGCCAGTGCCTTGGTCGGGTAGATGTACAGCGCGGTCGCCATGCTGTCGGCCAGCATCGCCTCGACCACGGGGATGTTGTAGCACAGGGTCTTGCCCGACGCCGTGCCGGTGACGATGACCACGCTCTCGCCCGCGCGCACGTGCTCGATGGCCTCGGCCTGGTGCACGTAGAGGCGCTCGATGCCGTGCTCGGCCA
>JALGUI010000138.1 GCA_029820915.1 Candidatus Zipacnadia bacterium
GATCGAGGTAGACGCCGGGGGCATCAGGCTGCTCCCGCCCTTCGGCAAGTGGCGCACCTTCCCCTGGAGCGAGGTCACCGAGCTGCGAGTCGTCACCGCGGGAGGGCTGCTCGGTGATGGGCTCATCGGCGTGGACGCGGGCGGCGTGCCGATGAGCATCCCGCCCTACGTGGATGACCGCGAGGAGTTGCTGGCGCTGATCCGCGAGCGCGCAGGGCTGACCGACGTGCGGCGCGGCTGGTGGGCGACCACGTGGCGGCGGGCCTGACGAACGCGAAGACAGGCGCGGAAACGGCAGACGACCGGGCGGGTCAGACGCGCAGCGTCTGCCGTAGTCCCGCCCCTCCGAACGGCACGGCAAACGGCCACCACGTGGCGGCGGGCCTGACAGACGGGAAGACAGGCGCGGAGACGGCGGACGCCAACGGCAGCGGCGCTACGCGCCGCCCGGAGACTGCGAAGCAGTCTCACCGCGAGGGCGCAAGGGGCACAACGACGACGGCACACGGCAACGACACGCGCCGTTGCCCTTCGCTTGCGACTTGTGACTCGCGACTGCGCCGGCTACGCCCGCTCCAGCGTCTCCACCACCACCGGACCCATCAGCCCGTGGTCGTTGAGGTAGTAGTCGAAGCGCCACTTGGCGCTGTTCGGGTTGAACTCGCCCGGGCCGGTCCACGCCTCCCACGGCGTGTGCAGCGGCCCCAGGATGTTGTGGCGCCCGCCGATCACGTCGATGGCGACCTGGTTCGTGCCCTCGGCCAGGGCGTCGGTGATGTCCGCCGCGAAGGGCGCCCACGGCAGCACAAACTCCTCGCCGCCGACATGGATCACGGCAGCAGTGCACTCGACCTCGGGCAGCGTGATGCGGCAGCGCCGGCCGTCCGCGGGCCTCTCGACCTCCACGAGGTAGCGCACCGCGCCGCCGTAGAAGTCCAGGCCCTGGCCGACCCACGAGCCCTCGCCCAAGCTCTCAGGCGGCGCGACCAGCGTCATCCGCCCCGGCGCCGGGGCCTCGCCCTCCCGCAGTGCCACGCCGAACTCGCCGACCAGGTACATGTCCTCCAGCTCCATGTTCGGCCGGTAGTCGAAGGTCAGCGTCACCTCGTTGTCGCCCATCTGCAGCGCGTCCGTGATGTCGATGGTCTCGATGTCGTCATCGACCCACCAGCCATCCACCTCGGACACCTCGGTCCCGTTGACGGTGATGACGTAGTCCTCCGGGTTCTCGATCGCCAGGTGGCAGGTCGCGGGCAGGTCGGTCACATGGAAGGCCCAGCGCATCTGGCAGCGGTCGCGCGGCGCGGTGTCCACCACGCCGGTGGCGTAGAGGTACCACGGCTGGTGCTCGCCGCCCAGCCGTGTGCCCAGGCCGTAGCGCGCGCGGATCAGCTCGTCGGCCTTCAGCGTCGGCACGGGCTCCGAGAACTCCTCGTCGCCCACGCGGAAGCAGCAGTAGCCCAGCGGCAGCGTGTTCGGCTCGGTCAGCTCGATGGCGAGGGGGCCGCCGATATCGCGGCGGTCCACCACGGCCATCGCCGGCTCGCGCGCCTCGACGCCCTCGACCTCGGCGCCCAGCGAGAAGAGCGCCGAGCCGGTCGGGCCGAGCGTCACCTCGAAGCTGAGCCGCCCCTCCTCCTCCCACGCGTGCACTTCGAGCCTGCGGCCGGTGCGGGGGTCCCACTCCACAACCGGGGCGTGGGCGTCCACGCCCACCACCACCGTGCGCGTGCTCTCACGGTCGTGCGACTGGATGAAGAGCACGTGGCCCTCATCGACCTTGCGCAGCATCGCCCACACGAAGTCCGCCTGGACCCCGCCCTCAGTGATCGACACCTGGCGCTCGACCGCCGCCTCGACCGACGCCACCACGGACGCGGCATCCCCGCAGCATCCGATGGCCGCGTCGGCAAGCTGCGCGACGCGCCCGTCGGGCTCGCCATCGACGTGAGTGGGCGGCTCGCCCGCGAAGATCACCGTGCCGCCCGCCTCGACGAGTGTGTCGAGCAGCGCCGCGGTCGTGGCCCGCAGCGTGATCGCGGGCGGCACCACGACCACCCGGTAGGTCATGTGGCCGATGCGCAGCGCGTCGCCGACGATCGCGGCGTGCCGCGCCAGCAGCGTCTCGTCGCCGAAGTCCCAGTCGCACTGGGCGAAGGACAGCCCGTAGATGATCGCCTCGAGCTGCTCCTCCAGCCGGTCGATGATCTGCTGCCCGCCGACGCTCGCGGCCAGGCCCCAGCCGCTCTCGACCGGGTGCAGCACCAGCACGTCGCGCACCGGCCGGCCCGCGGTCAGCATCACGCTCAGCCGCGCGAAGTAATCCTCAACCGCCTTGTAGTACGGCCACCACGGGCTGTGGTCGCGGATCGACGCCGGGTAGTCGCGCTTGGCGCCGCCCGCCAGCGAGTAGTGCATCAGGTGTGGGCAGCGGAAGTTCACCCCGCATACCCACTGCCAGTCGCCGCTGAACTTGTGCCCCTCGAGCGGCCAGTCCCAGCCCGTGCAGCCGTAGGTCTCGGTCAGCACCCGCTCCTTGCCGAGCTGGTCGGCCACCGAGGTGACCTGCTTGGCCGTGGTCAGCTCGTCAACCTGGTCGCGCAGCATGTCGATGCCCGGCCACTGCATGAACTCGTAGTGCGGCATCGCCGCGCCGACGCAGTGGCGCTGTGAGGCGATTGTCTCCTCCGCCAGCATGTGCCCGGTCGCAGCGATGCCATGCTCGCCGCACCACTCGCCGATCTGCTGCGAGTACGCCTCGACGAACAGCTCGGTGATGGTGCGGAAGTAGTCGTGGCGGACCTTCGAGAACTCGCCATCGGCCGGCGGGATAGTCAGCTCGGGCAGCCGATCGGCCAGGTCGTAGCCCCTGCGGGCTATGAACTCGTCGGTCAGCCGGCAGGTCCACGGCATGCGCTGGCGGCCATCGACGATGCCGTAGATCTGCGCGCCGTAGCTGGGCTCGTCGGTGAACACCGCGGGGATGATCGTGCCCATCTCGCCACCCGCCTGCTCGCCGTAGCGCTCCGCGTACTGCTCGTGAGTCACGCGGATGAACTCGGCGACCGCGTCCAGGTCCATGGTGTCGAGGTAGCCGCCGTCGTTGGTCCATCCGGTCGGCTGCTGGAAGCCCGGGCAGAAGAACAGCGCCCGTCCCTCGGTGACCTGGCCCGCGCTCGTGACCCTCCGGTAGGACTGCAGGCGGCCGTCTTCGTCCATCTGCACGTCGAAGATCGCGTGGACCTTGCCCGTCTCCGGCGCGGGCTGATCGAAGCTGGCGCTGATGTACTTGAGGCGGAACTGCGGGTTGTCACGCGTGACCAGCCCGCCCGCGGGCCCGGACGGCCAGCGGTCCTCATCGTACATGTAGGCGTGCATGCCCAGCTCCCGGCACTTCTCGACGCACGCGGTCACGCACTCGAACCAGCGCTCGGACAAGTACGGGGTCTTCAGGCCGTACCGGCTGTGCATGAACGCCCCGCCCATCCCGGCGTCGTGCATGCTCTGGATCTCGGCCTGCAGCCGCTCGGGCTCCAGTTCGGAGTTCCACGACCAGAACGGCGCACCGCGGTAGATGGCCGACGGCATGATCCACTGCTCTTCCAGCAACTTCAGGTCGCTCATCGGGGTCTCCCTCTGCGACAGGGCTGTCTGGGTTCAGGCGTCCGACTGCCGCGTGGCAGTGGGCAATTCTCTGTCCGCGCGCGCAGCCCTGCACGAAGAGCAATCGGTACAAGGTTCCGACCACGGCAGGCGGGAAAGGGTCACAGCCGCGCGATGCCGTCGGTTCGGGAGGCGGGATGAGATGCTCGACCGGCCTTGCTCTGTCCGCGCCGTCACTGTCCTGCTGCTGGTCACGCTCAGCCTGGTAAACGCCGCCGCGGACGCTCCGCTGGTCGGCCTCGCCGGTCAGAAGTACCGGCGCGCGTGGGTCGGCCTCATCGAGAGCGTCGGCGGCCGAAGCGAACTGATCTCCGGGCAGGACCTCGAGGCCCCGGAGACGATCGCGGCCTACGACGCGCTGATCGTCGTCACCAACGGCGACCCGGGCCAGGAGGACTGGGGGCTGACGCCCGCCGCCAGCGCCGCGGTGGCCGGGTTCGTCGCAGACGGCGGCCGCGTGCTGTGCGAGTACGGCTGCACGCCGCCCACTGAGATCATCGGGGGCGACTGGGCGAACCCCAGTCGCGGCCCGCACTGGATCGTCCGCGACACCGGCCACGCCATCACCGAGGGCATGACCGAGGGCGCGGTGGTCCGCTATGGCATGTATCGCTTCCGGGTGGCGGACGCCCCCGAGCCGGCGCGCGTGCTGCTCATGGAGCCCGGTGGCGCCCCGGCGCTGACCGTCATTCCCTACGGCGAGGGCGTAGTCGTCCAGTGCTGCGGCGCGCTCAGCGCCGGGCACGGCTACGATGGGACCACGCTCGAGCTGGCCGACCGCGTGCTTCGCTTCCTGATGTACGGGCGCGTGCAGGAGCGCTTCGGCGACGCGCTGCCCGAGCCCGCCGGGCGGCCCGCCGACGTCGAGGTCGTGCACACCCCTCGGCTGCTGGCGCTCGACGAGCAGACGTCGGCCGCCGATGTGCTGGTGCGCGACTTCACGGACGCGCCCGCCTGGGAGCCGTCTGACGGCTACGCCGCCCGGGTCGAGGGCGACGGTCCGGCGGCTGCGTGGGCGCTGTCCGCGCCGCCGGGTGACGTGGGCTTCGCGCCGTGGGTCGAGGCGCCGCTGGGCTCGGTGGACATCGAGGCCGGGAGGCGCTACGCGCTGTCGCTGCGCGCGCGGATCACCGGCCTGAACCCCGCGGTCTTCGCCCCGGTCCACGCCCGCCTGCGCTTCCTTGCGGCCGACGGCGCGGAGATCCCGCACGAGAAGATCTCCACCGGGGGCGTCCCCGCCACCGGCGAGTGGGTGCAGGTCGGCGTCGAGGCGATCGCGCCCGAGGGTGCCGTCCGCGCCGCCGTGAGCCTCGCGGCGATGCTGCCCGGCGGCCGCCTCGAACTGGACGAGATGAGCCTGCGCCAGGGCCTGGAGCCGGGGGAGGTCTTCGCGCGCGAGGAGCCGCTTGTCCCGCTCATCGAGGGCCATCCGCGCGCCATCATGGGCCCCGAGCGGGCCACGGCGCTGGCGGAGGTGGTGGCCGTTACCGACGATCACTTCGGGGCGTCGCCGGCCGACGTCTTCGCCGCCATCAAGGGGCGCGCCGACCGCTACCTCGCGGAGACCGAGATCGCCTTCTCCGAGACCTCGATTCCCTGGCCGCCGAGCGAGCTGCCCGACGTGGGCGGCGGGCTGAGCTGGAACCCGCTGGTGGGCGCCATCGCCGAGCGCCTGAAGAGCCTCTCGCTGGTCTACGCCGCCACCGGCGATGAGCGCTACGGCCGCCGCGCCGCCGATCTGCTGCTGGCGGTGTGCAACTGGCCGCAGTGGTACGATCCGCAGAACGGCTATCTGAGCCTGGACATCGGCAACATGTCGGTAGCGGCGGCCTGGGCGTACGACCTCTGCCACGGCGCCATGACCGCCGAGGAGCGAGCGTTCGCCGCCGCGGGCATCCAGCGCAACGCGCTGGCGCCGCTGTACGAGCAACTCTCGGGGGAGCTGGGCAACACCAACGGCTGGGCGCTGTGGACCGCCGGCATGGGCCTGTGCGCAATCGCCACACTGGGCGAGGCCGAGGGCGCGGCGACCTGCGCGCGGCTGGCCGAGCACGCGATGCTCGATTACTTCGACCGGCGTGCCATGACCCACCGCACTGAGGGCCAGGGCTACGACTCCTGGGCCTACGGGCTGCTGATCTTCCTGGCCGACTCACTGCGGCGCAACTTCGGCGCCGACCACCTCGACCACCCCTTCCTGCCCGTCATCCCACGCTTCGCGACGGGCTTCCTCGCCAACGATCGCAGCCTCCAGGCCTGGTTCGCCGACGCCGGTGGCAGCACCGGCTACGTCGCCTGGCACTTCCCGCTGGCGCTGCTCGGGACGTGGACCGGCGACGGCCTGTGCGGCTGGTACCTGCGGGAGACCGCAACCTTCGGCTTCCCCGCCCACGATCACTACAAGCTCGCGGCGGCCGATGTCGAGCGCATCCCCATCGAGCCCCCCGACGCCGAGCAGCCGGGGATGGTCTTCCCGCGCGTCGGGTGGGCGTCGCTGCGGTCGGGCTGGGCGCAGCCCGGCACGATGATCGCGCTCCAGTGCAGCTCCGCCGGTCAGGGCCACTCGCACATGGACCAGAACAATGTCCTCATCTACCGCAACGGCCGCACGCTGGCGATCGACTGCGGCTACGCCTCGGCGCTGAGCGGTGCGCTGCGCGAGTTCGCGCGCGGGGCGGTCGGCCACAACTGCATCCTGGTGGACGGCAAGGGCCAGTCCCACAAGCGCGGCGACATCCCCTACTTCGCCAGCGGGCCGGATGTGGGCTACGCCATGGGCGACGCCACCGCAGCCTACAGCCCGACGCTGCTCAGCCGCGCCCACCGCCACCTGATCTACCTCAAGCCCAACCTGCTGCTGATGGTCGATGACCTGCGCGCCGCGGGCGGCGCGCGCAGGTTCTCCTGGCTGCTGCACCCGCACTCGTGGGTCTCCAGCGCCGAGCCCGAGGCCGCCGTGACTCTCGACGGCGCGGCGCTCGCCGACGGCGACAGCGGCCCCAACGGGCTCATCGAGGTCGTGAAGACCGAGGCGCAGATGGCCGTCAGCCACCTCGTCCCCGAGATCGAGGTCACGTACCACACGTACCCGGGCGCCGAGAAGTACAACCCATACATCGAGTCGGTGACCCCACCCGT
>JALGUI010000139.1 GCA_029820915.1 Candidatus Zipacnadia bacterium
CCGCTGACGTTCTCGGCGCGGCCGGCCGCGCGCACCAGGATCGGGCACGGCTCCTCCTGGTCGAGGGTGATGGTCTGGCTGATCTGTGACTGGTCGGCCGTGGAGGCGTTGCTGAACCGGGCCGACGCGCCGCCCCAGTGCGCCACGTCGGTGTCCACGTCGAAGCTGCCCGAGCCGGCCCACCCGTTGAGTCCGTCCTCGAAGCCGGGGTTACGCACCAGGTTCGCCTCGGCCGGGATGTAGAGCATGGCGCCCGCGACGCGCTCAGTCACATCCCCGACGGTGGCGGTGGCGATGATCTCGACGGAGCCGGCCTCGGCCCCCTCGCCCGGCTCGACGAGCAGGCTGGTCCGCTCCTCCTGCCCGGCGTCGAGGCGCAGCGAGCGCGCCTCGGGCGCCCGCCAGCCCTCCGGCGCGTTCAGCGTCAGCCGCACCTCGGCCGCCTGCGCGCGGTTGTTGCGCACCGTGACCGCGACCCGGAAGGCCCCCGTGCCCGGCCGCGACCCGGAAGGCCCCCGTGCCCGGGTCCGTGCCCTCGCTGACGAGCCCGACGCTCAGGGGCCTGACGACCTGGACCGTCCGCGTCACGCGGATCGGCGCCGCCGCGCCCTCCGGGCCGAGCATCGCCTTGCCGATGAGCGTCAGCACCTCGCCTACCTGGGCGTCGGCCGGCACGCTCAGCACGCCACCGTCCTCGGTCGGGCGCAGCTCGGCATTGCCCTCGACGGCGACCGTAGTGCGCACCGGCAGGCCACCCGTGTCGCCGATGGCGAAGCGCACGGGCGCCTCGTCCCCGGCCGCCACGGCGCCGGGGGCCTCAAGCGTCGGCGCCTGGATGCCCAGCGACCCCAGCAGCGCCAGCGTGAGGTTGCCCTCCACCGCGTCGAGGTCACGCAGCGCCCGGCGACAGCCGTTCTCCGCGCCCTCGACCGCGATCCACTCGCGCAGGGCGGTCGAGCGCGCGCCGACGTCCAGGAGAGCCTGGCGCGACGCCTGGCTCGTCAGCCCCGCGGCCACGGCGTCGCCCGCGGCCTCGATCGCCGTGCGAAGCTGGCGACCGCCGGCGGCCAGTCGGCCCTCCAGCGCAGCGGGCACCGACTCGTACCAGCGCGAGAAGTCGGCGTTCTCCACGTAGTCATCGGCAAGGCCGTCCGTGATGGTAATCGACGCGATCTTCAGCCTGCCGCTCACGCCGGCGGCCATCTCGGGCCGCAGGTAGATGGCGCGCAGGGGCTCCTCGGCCGCGATGGTGAACTCGAAATCCTGGTAGTCGTACGTCCCCTTGGGTAGCTCGAAGCTCTCGGTGGTGTAGTGGCTGAAGCTCGGGCTGACCCAGGCGTGGCGGGCGAGTATGCGCAGATCCCCCTCGCCCTCGATGCCCTCGGCGGCGGCCCGCACGTGGATCGTCGCGGGCGCGGCCTCGGGCTGGAAGAGCATCGCCCACTGCCACGCCATCTGCGCCCCGCGGTCGGTGCCGTCGAGCACCAGCGCCCAGCCGTCGTCGAGCGGCTCGCGCGCTCAACGGTGTCACGGCACTGTCCGAGGCGCCACAGCGCCGCCTGCCGCGGGGTGGCGAGCTGGAGCATCATGACGCCGTCGGCCTCGAGGTCCAGATCGGCCGACAGCGCGTCGCCGTCGCGGCGCAGCTCAACGGCGCGGCCGCTGACCACGTCCATGCACCGCACCGCGCCCGCGTCGCTCCCGAGCGCGCCCGCGTCCACCCGCAGCGTGGTGGGATGTGGGTCGGCGTCCTCATTGAGCAGCGTCAGCCACACGATGCCGTCCTCACCCGGGCCGTAGCGCTCGACGAAGACGCGCTCGTTGGACGAGCGCGCGTGCGTGACCGGCTCCCAGCCCGCCGCCGCCAGCGTCTGCACCAGCGGCACGTACTTCCGGTGCAGGTCACGGTCGCGCTCGTAGTACTCCGGGTGGTCCCAGTGGCGGCCGCCCGGCCCCAGGCCGCTGGGCGACCAGTCGAAGAAGCCGGGGAAGATGCCGTAGGCCAGCGCGCGCTTCATGAACAGCTCGATGTCCTCGTGGTCATAGCTCAGCTCGTAGTTGCCCTTGAGCAGCGTCAGGATCGGCTTGTGTCGCGCGATCGTGCGGATGTAGTTCATGTTCTCGCGCGAGATGCGCAGCCCCACCTCGCCGCCGAACACGTCCAGCCACGGGGCCACGAAGAAGCTCGAGCCGAAGGCCCCGTTCATCATGGTGATCTGACCGCGCGGGTGCAGCATCTCGGCGGCGGCCCTGGCGAAGGCGCAGGACGAGAAGAAGTTGTTCAGCACCGGCCTGTTCGCCACCGGGTCCCAGATGGGCGGGGCCTCGGAGGTGCGGAAGTGGTCGGCGCGGTAGTTCAGCCCGCTGCTCAGCCCGTCGTAGTAGAACCCGTCCAGATGCCCTCCGGTCCTCTCCAGAATGCTCTCGGTGCGCGCAGTCGCCTGCTCGAGGGTCCAGGCGCCGTAGGGCAGTTCGGGATCGAGGTTGAACTGCGCGATGATGTGGCCGTAGACGCGCGTCTGGTGGATGTTGAGCTTCCCCTCGGCATCGTACAGGCCGACGGCCGGGTACACCCCCGCATCTCCCGTGCGCTTCCGGAACTGCTCCGTCATCACTTCGACGAGCACCTCGTGCGGCGGGAGCGGGTCCTGCTCCGGGTCGTGGTCGGGGATGTTCGCGAACATCCCCGCGTGCGTGAGGTAGATGGTGTCCTGCACATCGATCTGGTCGTCGTACGCGACCTCGCGCGCGCCCTCCTGCAGCCCGAAGCGGAACTCGTTGACGTTGTCGATCTGCGACAGCGGCGCGAAGGCCATCCACTGGCCGGGCCGGTCCACATAGACCTCGAATACCTCGGGGTAGAGGGCGTAGTAGCGCGCCAACGCATCGCGGAAGGCCCACTGCGGGTCACACGGGTACAGGCTGAAGCCGAAGCTCCAGCGATTGGGCTCGCGCGTGTCGGGCGACAGCGCGAGGTCGTAGACGATCTGCAGCCGCCGCGACTCGGGATCGTAGGCCGTGCGGAAGATGCACGGCCGATCCAGGGGCACCGCCAGGCAGAGCCCCACCGGGCCGGTGAGCACCGTGCAGAAGTTGCGGTTTGCGGCACCCATGCGCAGCGACGGCTTGTCGGTCCACTCCGGCAGGTCGGGCCACTCGCGCAGTGGCGTGACGTTCTCGTAGACCTCGCCGCGGCCGATCTCGCGCGAGGTCTGCATGTCGTCATGCCAGCGCCAGCCGACCGCGTCCACCGGGAAGTTCAACCGCAACAGCACCCCGCGCGCGGGCAGGTCCTGCCGGCCGACCAGATCGCACGCAAAGCGCAACGCGCCGCCAGCCGGCTCGCAGGTCACGGTCGCGCCCGCCTGCAGCCCCTCGAACTCGACGGTCAGGCCCGAGCGAAGCGTGCCGCCCGTGGCGGTGCCCGCGACGAACTCGGGCCCGCGCGTCACGTCCGCCAGCTCCACCAGTGGGCACGCCTCGGCCTCGCCGAGCACGTCGCGTTCGGACACCGACACCGCAGTCACGTGCGCGGCGTCATCGACGGTCAGCGCGAGGTCCCCCCCCGCCAACGTCTCCGCTCCGGCTGTGCTCGACATTGCTATCACCGCGAGAATCACCGTTGGGATCACGCATGTCCTGGACATGGCTCTCTCCCACCTCCGTCTGTGTCGCCGCACGAGGAGATACTTCGCGATCCGGACCGCGGTTCCCTCGTGATCGGCCGGGCTTCTGCAGGTGCGGGGGCCGGCGAGGGCGAAGCCCGACCCAGCGCAGCCGCGGAGATCGCCGCAGGAAATGGAGAGGCGAATGGTCAGCAATCGAGCCCTCGACAAGATACGTGCCGGCGAGCCCGCCTTCGGGCTGTCCATGGGGATGAACGACTCCGTCGTCGCCGAGCTGTTCGCATGCAGTGGCGTGGACTGGGTCTGGATCGACGATCAGCACGGGACCTTCGACCGAGACTCGGTCCTGCGCGCCATCCAGGTGATCAGTCCGACCGGCACATCGCCGATCGTGCGGGTGGCATCGAACGAGTTCTTCCGCATCGGCCGAGCGCTGGACGCCGGGGCGCTGGGCGTCATCGTGCCGATGGTGAACTCGCCGGAGGAGGCGGAGGAGGCCGTCTACGCCGCGAAGTACCCTCCACGCGGCGGACGTTCCAGCGGCGGCGCGCGCCTGACACTCATGGGCGACGACTACGCGGAGGCGGCCAACGACAACACGCTCGTGGCCGTGATGGTCGAGACGCGCCGGGCCGTCGAGTGCATCGAGGAGATCGCCGCCGTCGAGGGCGTGGACTGCGTGATGCTGGGGCCCGCCGACCTGTCCATGTCGCTGGGCGTCGAGCGCGGCTCGGATGAGCACGAGGCGGCCATTGCCGAGGTGCTCGCCAAGACCACCGGCGCCGGCAAGGCCGCGGGCATGCCGTGCGGGACCGTAGAGGACGGCGTTGCCCGCGCCGAGCAGGGCTTCACGCTGATCCACTGCGGCTCGGAGTTCGGCATGCTGCGCGCGGGGATCGCGCGCGTCCAGCAGGCCCTGGGCATCGCTCCCCACTGAGCCGCGACACCGCAACGTCCCGACAACCGCAGGTGACCGCGTCCGTGAATAAGCCGAATGTGCTCCTTGTCGTGCTCGACTCGGCACGGGCCGACCGGTTCTCGTGCTACGGCTACGACAAGCCAACGACGCCGAACATCGACCGCATTGCCGACGAGGGCGTGCTGTTCGAGGAGTGCTGGAGCGAGTCCTCGTGGACGCTGCCCGTCAGCTTCACGCTGCTGACCGGACTGGCGCCCCGCGAGCATCGCGCCGAGCCGTTCCTGAAGTTGCCTGATGGCCTGCCGACGCTGCAGGACGCACTGAAGCTCGGCGGGTACCGGACGCTCCTGGGCTCGGCAAACGCGTTCATCGGCCCCTTCACGGGCCTGGACCGCGGCTTCGGCCGCCGTTACATGCCCGTGCATGTCAAACGGTTCTTCAAGCCGCTCATCAAGTACGGCCTCGCCCGCCTGGGATGGACGGACTGGGGCGGAGCCTCGCTCACGCGCGCGATGCTGCGCTTCGTCCGCGATTGCCCCCGACCATGGTTCGGGCTCCTGTGGTACAACGACTGCCACCACCCCTATATCGGGCGCCCGCCCTTCCGCACAGCACTGCTCAACAGGCCGATGTCGCTGAGCCGACGCATCGAGCTGATGTCGCGCATGCGGGACATGCAGGAGCTGGCGGCGACACTGACTGATGAGGACCGCCAGGACCTCAGCGGTCTCTACGACGGCACCGTGGCCTACAGCGACCATCTTGTGGGAGTCCTGCGCGCCGGCCTGGAGGAGCTGCGCCAGTGGGATGATACCGTCCTCGTCGTGATCGCCGACCACGGCGAGATGCTCGGCGAGCACGGGCTGACCAGCCACGGTCGGCCGGCGGGGATGTACCGGACGCTGCTGCGCGTGCCGCTGATCGTGCGCGCCCCGCGCATGATGCCCGCCGGACATCGTAGCGACGCGCTCGTGCAGCTCGCGGACGTGACGGAGACCTTCGCGGCCATCGCCGGCAGGCTCGATGCATTGCCAGGCACCGCCACCAACCGCATCGACCTGCGCGACGCCGCCACCGGACAGGGGCGACCCTTCGCCGTGTCCGAACGCGCCAAGTGGCCCGAGCGGAAGCTGCGGCGCGCACAGCGCCGCAACCCGCACTTCAACTTCGACCCCTTCGCGGGCCACATGGCCGCCTTCGTTCAGGAGGGGTGGGAGCTCATCACGGCGGAGACCGGCCGCAATGAGCTCTACGACCTCTCGGCCGATCCCGAGCAGACCGGGGACCTCATCGACGACGAGCCCGAGCAGGCCCGCCGCCTGCGTGAGGCCCTGCGGCAGTGGCAGGAGCGCGTCCTGCCTCACCCGATGGCCGATGGTCGGGCCGAGCGGGAGGACCCGGCGGTGCGCAAGCACCTCGAGGGCATGGGCTACTTCTAGCCGCGCCTACTTCGCGGCCGTCGGTTCGGCCTCATCCTGCTCCGCCGGAGCGGCGGCACCATTGGGGCGGACGTAGAGCGCGATCACGACGGCCGTCCCGAGCTGCAGCAGGCCCATCACCACGAAGGGCCAGCGCAGGCCGGTGGCCGAGGCCATCAGCCCGCCCATCAGCGGCCCGAGCGCGAACCCCAGGCACATGGCCGAGGTCGTGAGGCCGAAGGCGCGGCCGTACATGTCGGGGGAGACGCTGGTTCCGATCATGGCGTTCATCGCAGGGCTGCCGCCCCCCGACGCCAGGCCCCAGGCGATGCGCAGTCCGAAGAGCTGTGACAGCGTCTGCACGATCGCGTGCGGGATGCTGAACAGCGCCGAACCGGCGGTGGAGGCGATCAGCACGCGGCGGTGGCCGAGCCGGTCGCTGAAGCGGCCGATGATCAGGCAACTGATGCCCGCCGCCAGCCCGCCCACGCCCATGAGCTGCCCGGTGACCGTCGCCGCCCGGGCGCCGCCGGCGATGCGCTCCACGAACAGCGGGAAGATCGGACCCACGAACGTGATCGCGAAGGCGGCCAGGAAGAACGCGGTCAGCAGCGCCGCCAGGCCCTTGCCGCCGAACACCTGGCGCAGGCCGTGGTTGCCGTTCGCGCACTGGCTCGGCGGCACGAAGCGCTCGCGCGCCCCGAAGAGCACGACGAAGCCCGCCACGGCCCACAGCACTCCGCACACGTAGAACGGGATGCGGTAGCCGTAGCTGTCGGCCACCGCGCCGCCCAGCCACGGCCCTATCGAGTTGCCGCCGATCATCGCAGTCTGCATCACGCCCATGGTGAAGCCGAGGCGCGCGCGCGGGGTGACGCTGGCGACCAGCGTGTTGCACGCCGTACCGGTGCCCGTCAGCGCCCCCTGGATCAGCCGCATCACCACGAGCTGGTGGACGTTCTGCGCCAGGCCCATCAGGGCGATCATGATCGCGCCGCCGAACATGGCGCGCTGGAGCATGAGCTTGCGGCCGTAGCGGTCGGCGAGGGCCCCCCAGATCGGCTGGAAGATGGTGAGGCCCAGGCCCGCGGCGGTCATCGCCGCGCCCGCCCACACGCCCACCATGCGATCATCGGTCACGCCCAGGTCCCGCACGAAGAAGGGGAGGAAAGGCATTACGAAGGAGAAGCCTATCGCCGCCAACAAGTGCGCGAACCAGACGGCGTAGACGGTGCGCTGCCAGTGTGGATCAGGTGGCTCGTCCGCCTGCTCTCTCTGCCGCGTTTCTGCCGTCCCCATGGGCGATTGCCGGCCTCCGACCGGGCCGCACGTACGAACCAGGCTGCAGGGTCGCCAGCCGGCGATTGCCGGCAATGATACACCCGCACACCCGTGATAGCAAGGCCCATCGTAACCGGGGGCAGCAGCCAGATTCGTGTGCCTGCCGGAGGGCACGTGTCCTTGTGCTGGCCCCAAGCGCGGCTGGGCAACCGCCCAAGCCCCCTGGGGGGGGCCGCCGCGAGCGCAGTGAGCGGGCCGACCTGCGAGAGCAGGTCGGAGGTGCCACCCCGGCCCGTCGTGCTCTCACGTTCAAGCTCACCACCGGGCCGGGGTGGAACCTGCGCCGCGCGCCCCTGCCAACGCAGGGGGCGCGCGCCGCACTCCTCGCGCGAACGCTTCGCGTTCGACGCTCGGAGCGGCCCCTCCAGGAGGACGCCTGGCGTCCTCAATGATGGTGACATCCTGGAGGATGCGAAGCATCCTCACGGCAACGATGCGCGGCCGTGTGCGAAGTGCTGTCTCAGGCACAGGAATTCAGATGCTGCCGTAACCGCGGGTTCACGGCGCGCCGTGGCCCGGGGTGAGCGCTCCCGTACTCCCTGCCATCCCTTCAGAGATCGTCGAGCCACCCCTCCTGCAGTCTCGCCCCGTACACCTGTGGGCGCCCGTCGCGGCGGGCGGCGAAGATCAGCCAGCGGTTGTCGGCCGTCAGGTACGGGTGCGCGTGCGCCCACTGCTTGCCATCGTAGACCGTCCGGCTGAAGACCGCCCGGCGGCACCGCCCGGACTCGAAGCCGCCGATGTAGAGGGGGACGCCCTCCTCGCCGGTGTCCCCGATCCAGTAGCGTCCGCACGCCGAGACGCTCACATGCCCGAAACGCAGGTCGCCCGAGCACACGAGCTGCGGCCCCGCGTCGCCCACTCTGGCGGTCCACACGTTGCCCGCGCCGTCGGGGTCGCGGCCGGTGGAGAAGAAGATG